>NZ_SJUQ01000009.1:0-89219 GCF_004337045.1 Exiguobacterium sp. SH5S4 | reverse complement strand
TACAATAGTGAACGCAAGCAATGGAACCTAAAAAAAATGACTCCGGAGCAATACCGGAGCCATCTGATCGCCGCATAAAAGACGACGCACTTTTTATTAAACTGTCCGAAAAACAGGGCTCAGTTCAGTTTTTGAAAGAAGTCTTTTTTAAGTAACTATTAATTGCCGGAGGCGTCTTTCCTGCCCAGACTGGGGTTCCTAGGAATAGATGCTCATATTCTTTTAATGCAAAGTCCATTGGTATGATAACGCCTCTCAGACCAACAAACGCTCCCATTGCTGCACCGGCGATGTTACCGAGTTTTCGCTGCTTTTTATCTTCGATTCTTTGAATGTCAAACTCTGTAAGCCTTTGAATTTCTTTCGCGACTACTTCTGTACTGCCGATCCATGAGTAATATACAATCAAGCTACTATTCTTCATTATGTCACTCCTTACCTCGTTTTTAGCTTTTCCTCCCTCTATCTACAGAGGAAATACCCTTAAACGATGGCAAAGAACCTAACTGTCCTCGCCTGTTCTTGGACAGGGTAGCATAGGCCTTCCTCTCGGGACCTAGTAGCACAGTCCTCTCACCTAATTTAAAAAGCTGAGGACTCATCTTGCCTCTATCTCCCACTTGCGCACCTGTCGATTCTCTAGAGGTTGAAGGTTGGTGAATCGCATGCTGTTCCATAAATTATTCTTATCTGTATTACCTGTATGAAACCCTGATTCAATGACATGACAGCGCTTTTAGAATAAACGTTTCAAAAATATCTTACCTGCTGTTTCTATGTTCTTCGCAGTTGCCTGTAGGCGTTCATCATGCTATTTTTAGACAGACGATACTTTAAGGAGGAACACGAATGAAACGTATGACAAAAGGTTTAGCAGCGGTTATCTTGCTCGCTGTCCCGCTCGCGGCGTGTGGTGATTCTAGCACCGATCAGGCCGATACGACACGCTGGGATGAGATCAAAGAAGAAGGTACGCTCACGGTCGGTACGGCCGGAACACTCTATCCCGCCTCGTTCCGTGAAGAAGAAAGTGACGATTTGACGGGGTTTGACGTCGAGGTCATGAAAGAGATCGGAAAACGTCTCGACCTCGAGGTCCAGTTCAAAGAAATGGCGTTCGACAACATGTTGACGAGCGTCCAGAACGGACAAGTCGATGTCGTGGCGAACGACATCTCGGTGACGGAAGACCGGAAAGAGAAGTTCGCCTTCTCCGTACCGTATAAGCACACGTACGGGACGGCAATCGTCCGGAAGAGCGATCTTTCAGGCATCAAGTCGCTCGAAGACTTGAAAGGTAAAAAGGCAGCTGGTGAAGCGACGACCGTCTTCATGGACGTGGCGCGCCAGTATGGGGCTGAAGAAGTCATCTACGACAACGCGACGAACGACCAATATCTTCGCGACGTGTCGACAGGTCGGACCGACGTCATCTTGAACGACTACTACCTCCAGACGCTCGCCCTCGCCTTCTTCCCGGAATTCGATATCACGATCCATCCGGATATCGCCTATAACCCGCAAGACGTCGCACTCTTGATGAATCAAGACAACGTCGACTTGCAAGAGAACATCGACCGCGTCCTTGAAGAGATGCTTGAGGATGGCACGGTGAAGGAGCTGTCCGAGCAGTTCTATAACGGTGCTGACGTATCCGTCGAACCGGACGTCGACGCGACAATCGTCGAATTGGACTAAGGCGATATGTTCGAAGGTGTGAAGTGGGAAGCGATCTTTGACGCCGACCTCGCCATCCGCTCGTTCCCATACTTGCTAGGTGGGCTACCGAACACGCTCTGGATCTCCTTCCTCAGCATGTTCTTCGGTTTAGTGTTAGGGCTCGTGCTCGCGCTCGGGAAGCTGTCTCCGTCAAGGCTAGTGCGTTATCCGTCGACGTTTTACGTCTCGTTCATGCGCGGCGTCCCGATCTTGATCATCTTGTTCATTCTCTACTCGGGGTTCCCGTTCATCGGGATCGAGTTCGCGGCGCTGACGGCAGCGATTATCGGCTTCAGCTTGAACTCGGCCGCCTATATCGCGGAGATCATCCGCGCCTCGATCCGTGCCGTCGATCAGGGACAGATTGAAGCGGCCCGCTCGCTCGGCATGAACAAGTGGCTGACGTTGAAAGGGGTCACGTTGCCTCAAGCGACGCGGATCGCCCTGCCCCCGCTCTCGAACGTGTTCCTTGATCTGATCAAGGCGAGCTCTCTCGCCGCGATGATCACCGTCCCTGAGATCTTCAACAAGGCGAAGATCGTCGGTGGTCGTGAGTTCGACTATATGACCGTGTATTTGGTCGTCGCTCTGATCTACTGGGGCATCTGCACGTTCATGTCGTTCTTCCAAGACTGGCTCGAGCGGCATTTCGAACGCTATTTGGATACACCGAAACGATGACTGACTTGCCTGATGCGGGCAGGTCAGTTTTTTCGTCGGGCGGCTATTGAGAAAGTGACATGGTATAGTCAACATATTCCATCATTCAATCCAAAGGAGACGCATCACATATGTTCTCAAAACTCTTATTTTTCTCGGCACTCATCATCACACTCACGTATATTTTGTTCGATGGGCCGGCATGGGTCAGTGCTTTAAACCCATATACCAGCATGATCGTCCTCTATTACGTGTTTGTCACGTTTCATCATCGCAAAAAAGCGAAATCTTCCTCTCCGGATTAACGGTGTGCAATGGACGCATTCGGGAACGTCTAGTCTTTAGCGTGCCACCTCGGTCCACGAGTGTGCTATGATTTTCTTAATTATCAGAAAATAGACGGGGGAATTTTATTATGGTGCAACAATGGACGACACATTTAAACGGTTTAGTGATCGGGCAATCGAAAGCGATCAAGCTGTCGACGATCGCCTTGCTTTCAGGGGGACATGTCTTACTCGAGGACCGGCCGGGGACGGGCAAGACGACGCTCGCCCGGAGCCTCGCCTCCTCCGTATCGGCCGCGTTCCAGCGCGTGCAATGTACGCCGGACACGCTGCCGAGTGACATTTTAGGGATGGAACTGTTCAATCCGACGACAGGAGCGTTCGAACGTCGGACCGGACCGATCTTCACATCGATTTTACTCGTCGATGAGATCAACCGGACGACACCACGGACACAGTCGGCGCTCTTAGAGGCGATGCAAGAGCGTCAAGTGACGCTCGGTGAGGTGTCGCTCCGTTTGCCGGACCCGTTCTTCGTCATCGCGACGCAGAATCCGTTCGACGGACAAGGGACGTTCCCGCTTCCGCAGGCTCAGCTCGACCGGTTCTTGTTCAAGCTCTCGCTCGCCCCGCTGTCACGGGAGTCAGAGCGCCGGCTGCTCCGAAACGAGCATTTGAGCGCCGCTCCGTTCACGTTGAAACACGAAGAGCTCGCCGTGATGCAGCAAGCCGTCCGTGACGTGACGCTGCACGAGGCGATGGAGGATTATCTGCTCGACTTCGTCGAGGCGCTTCGGCACCACCGGGACATCGAGGTCGGGCCGAGCCCACGGGCGACACTCGCCTACACGATGGCGGCCCGGGCCCACGCCTACATGGACGGACGGGACTACGTCGCACCGGAAGACATCCGGGCGCTCGCCTTGCCGATTCTCGGACACCGGATCGTCTTGACGGTCGAGGCATCGCTCAAGACGAAACCGTCGAAACTGATCAAATCTGTGTTAGAGACCATCGCGGTCCCATCCGAGGTGTGACATGCAACTCGTCAGCCCGCGCTATCTAGAATCCGCCTACATGTGGCTCTTGTTCGTCGTCGGGGTCTTCACGGCGCTTTACGGGAACGTGTTCCTCGCGAGCGCCTTGCTCGGCGTCAGCATCTACGCGCTCGTCATGCCCGAGCTGTTGTTCCGCCTGGCCGAACACGTCCGTGTCGAAGTGACGGACGAACTGAAACTGTTCCCGGGTGACGAAGAGTCGTACGTCATCCGCCTCATCTCGACTGCGAAAGTCCCGCTCGGTGTCGTCCGCTTGTCGGGTTATCTCCACCCGACCGTCGAAGTGGAAAACCACGCCTTCTGGCGCCAAGAGAATTATGTCGGCGGCGAGTCGGTCGTCTCCTATGACTTACCGCTCAAAGCCATCAAGCGAGGTCCGATCCGTGTCGAGGCGATCGGCATGGAGATCCGTGACCCGCTCCGCATGTTCTCGCTCTATAAAGAGGAACCGCTCGCAAGGATCGGGTACGTCTTCCCAGAGTTCCTGCCTTATCCGATCCCGAAACGCCCACCGACGCTACCGGGTGAGGAGATGGTCCGGCATAGCGCCTACCGTGACCCGGAGACGTTCCAGTCGGTCGCCCCGTATCACGGTCAACCGATGCGTCAACTGTACTGGTCGGCTTACGCGAAGACGGGCGAACTGCTGGCCCGGACCGAGCAACCCGTCCAGGCGAACGAGTACGTCGTCGTCTTGGACTTGTTGACGAAAGACGGCCGCGCCCTCACCCATCAGATGGAACGGGTGATCTCGCAAGCGGCGGCGCTGTGCCGTGACTTCGAGAAAGAGAACGCGAGCTATGGGCTGATCGTCCCGACGCTGACGAAAGATGGGATCACGTACGATCTCGCACCTGGGAGCGGCGAGACCCATTTCCGCAAGGTCATGACGACGCTCGCTTGTCTGTCGGAACGAGACTTCCCGATGGCCCGGTCATTGTTCGAACGGAAAGTCGCCAAATATGGCGGCAGCCAATCGATTCTTCGGCTCGGAGGTGACGGCAAATGAACTGGCTCTGGTGGTTGTTCGCCGCATTTTATGTCGGTCACGTCTATCCGCTCGTCTTCCTGTTGACGCTCCGTCTGCCGCGGAACTGGCAGCTCGGCGTCCAGACTTTGCTCAGTATCGGTGCGCTCTGGTTCTCGTATGAGATGAGCATCACGTTGCTGTTGTTCACGTATGCGCACGCCTTCATCCGCACGCTCGATTGGACCGACCGTTACGCGATCGCGAGCGTGTTGTTCTTGATCACGGATTGGCTGTTCCCACCGGCCGAGCAACCGCTCCTCATGATCGTGTTCCCGTTCCTGTTTTTATTTTGGCAACGGAGCCTGTATTACCGTCGCGACTATAAACGGATGTTGTCGACGCTCGTCGTCGGCCTAGCGGTCGGTCTCGGACTGGCTTTTGTCATCCGGACGGTCAAAGAGCTGTTGTTCGGCGACCTCATCATTTGGATCCGACCGTTCTTGCTTTGGATCGGCGGCTGGTTCGATGGGATCACGCTCGACCCGTCCGACCGGGTCAATCGATTCATGATACCGGACAACCCGAACCTCGATGCCGAGACGATCGCGAACGAGACGTTGCTCGAATCGGCGAAGAATCAGTCTTCCGCGCTAGTCATCTTCTTCATCGTCCTGCTCGTCGGCGGTGTCCTGTTGTTCTTCTATTTACAAAAGCGAAAAGACATCCAAGAAGTGCTGTCGGTCCCGAAAAAGGCCCATCAGACGGCACGGACGGAACGTCGCTTGACGCGGACGCCACGTGATGTCCGCTTGCTCGAGGCCGGACGCCGGCTCGAACAGGTGCACCCTCGCCATCGCGAGGAGACCGCGCACGAGTGGTTGGAACGGATCGACTTTACCGACGGAAGCTTGTTCGCAAGTTGGCTCGAGGCGGCCGAGTACGGTGAGAAAGAAGCGCCGACCACGGTCGTCGAGGCGTTTGAACGACACGTCAAACACGTGTTGAAAAAATAAAACCAGCCAAGATGTTCGGGATTGAACCCGGGCGTCTTGACTGGTTTTTTTATAGGATTGGACTCAACAGACGCGACACGCTCTCTTTGAAGCGAATCCATTTCGTCCGTGTCTCATAACGTTCGAGCGTCAACAGCTCAGCGCACGATTTGTCGCGGTCGAATGCGTCGATGACGGACCGGGCGACAGCCTCATCATAGACGAGGGCTGAAATCTCGAAGTTGAGGTGGAAGCTGCGGGCGTCGATGTTCGTCGTCCCGATCGAAGCGACCTCGCCGTCGATGACGAGCGTCTTCGCATGCAAGAAACCGCCCTCGTACGTATACACCTCGGCCCCGTACCGGACGAGTTCGGCCGCATTGGCGTATGTCGCCCAGTAGACAAACATGTGATCCGGTTTGTTCGGGATCATCAGTTGAATCTTCGTCCCTGACATGAGCGCGATCCGGCAGGCGTCAAGGAAACTCGCGTCCGGGATGAAGTATGGTGTCTGAATGTAGATCGTCTCTTTCGCTTCCCCGATCATCTTGACGAGCATATTCTTTAAATGCTCCGTCGTCGAGTTCGGACCGGACGTGACGATCTGGACGGGTGACTTGAACGCCTCGAGGGTCTTGCTTGGCCAAATGAACTCTTCTTTCAACGCTTTTCGTTTCGTCGGGACGGAACGGTTCCAATCGAGCAAGAACCGTTCAAGCAACTCTTGGACCGCCTCCCCGTTCATCCGCAGATGGACGTCACGCCAATAGCCGAAATGCTGGTTCGTCCCCATATACTCGTCGCCGACGTTGAAGCCGCCGATATAGCCGATGTCGCCGTCGATGACACACAGTTTGCGGTGATTGCGATTGTTGACGCGGAAGTTGATGCCGAGGCTCGACGGGAAGAACGACTTGACCTCGCCTCCGCTTTCGATCAGCTCTTTGAAATGTTTACGTCTCAGCTCTCTCGAGCCGACGGCGTCATAGAGCAACCGGACCCGGACACCGGCTTGGGCCCGGTTGGTCAGCGCCGCGATCAACGCCTGGCCGAGCGAATCGTTCTGGATGATGTAGTATTGGATATTGATTTCTTGTTTGGCCGCCTCGATATCGTCGAACAAGGCCGCGAACTTCTGTTTCCCGTCATGGATGACTTGGATGTCGTTATGATACGTGACGAGCGCGTTTGTCGACGACAGGTTCAACCTGGCGAGACGCCGGTATTTTGCTAACAGCGGGTCTTGCTTGAAGATCAGCTGGTTCCCATCCAACTCATCGAGCTGTTGTTGAACGTGCAACGCATACTCACTACGCCGCTCTTCGTCGACTTGATAGAAGTTGTTCGACTTGATCAAACGACCGAAGAAGATATAGATGAAGAAGCCGATGAGCGGCAAAAAGAAGAGGACGAGCAGCCAGGCCCATGTCGAGCCGATGTCGCGCCGTTCAAAGAAGATGATCGTGATGGCGAACGTCATGTTCAAGATGACGAGCAGGATGCCGAACACGCTGATGATGATTTCTGTCGTGAGCATCAGGTTCTCCCCCTTTTACGATTTGGTACATACCCGGTTTTTCTGACCAGACAAGACCTGATATATCTAGTTTGCCTGATTTCGGAGGAGAAAGGTATACGAGCTTGCAGGTTTGAGCGGATGGAACGCAAAAAAACACCGCGCCTGCGGTGTTTTTGGGGTAAATCGATTAGTTTAAGACTTTGATTGTGATTGATTTACGACCGAAGTTGAGCGCTTGTTCACGTGTCGGCATCAAGAGGTCAATTTTGTTCCCTTTGATTGCGCCGCCAGTGTCTCCAGCGATTGCTTCGCCGTAGCCTTCAACCCATACTTTAGAGCCGAGTGGGATGACTGAAGGGTCAACCGCGATGACTTTTTGGTTCGGGTTCGAACGAACGTCGATACCTGTTGCTGTGATACCAGAGCAACCTGCACAATATGGCGTGTACGCCGTTGCTTCAACTGTCATCGTCTTACCCGAAGCCGGAGCTTGAGTTTGCGTTGTAGACGTAGACTGTTTTGTCACCGGTGCAGACGTTGATGCTTTTGGTTTAGCTGCTGGTGCACTGTTCGCAACCGATGCTGCTTTGGCACCTTTCACAGCGAATTGTTGACCAGGGAAAATGAGATCTGATTTAAGACCGTTCCATGTCATCAATTGATTGACAGAGACACCATTGTTTTTCGCGATCCGATACAACGTGTCGCCTGATTTAACTGTGTAAGTGTTTGAAGAAGCTGTCGCTTTCGCTTCCGACTTCGCAAGCTTCAACACTTGGTTAGGATAAATCATATTCGAGTTTAAGCTATTTGCTTGTTTGATGTCGTTCACAGATACACCGTTGTTCACGGCGATACGGTACAAAGTATCTCCAGACTGAACCGTGTGTGTTGATGCTGCCGAAGCTGGAGCAGCGACTCCTAAACTAAGGCCAGCGAGTGCCGTTAGTGTCAATAGTGGTTTTTTCATAAGAATATTCCTCCCTTTTCTAACGCTCCCTTACTGTAACACCTCTATATTTCACTGCCGTTACAGGCTGATATGAGAGTGATATCAGTTCAGTTACAGAAGCTTTCAGGGAGATGAGAGGAGTCTGAATTCTTACAATCTAGATAAAAATGGCTTTGTTGAGCCGTTTTCAGCTATACTGATAAGGTGAGAAAGGAGGTTTTAGTCTTTGGAACTATTACTGCTGTATTACATTGTGACTAATTTACTAGCGTTTATGTCATTTTTCCTTGATAAACGACGTGCAAAATCCGGGGCTTGGCGTATTTCGGAACAAACGTTGCTCATTCTCGTCTGGATCGGGGGAGCGTTTGGGTCTTATGTCGCGATGCGCCTCTTCCGTCACAAGACGTTGAAGCCGAAGTTTCGAATCGGGGTCCCGGTCGCGATTCTCGTTCACGCCGGGATCACGTCACTTTTCATCTTCTGAGTGGATCCGGCTATCTTTTCTGCTCCATTGTATAGAAGGAACGTGATAAGACGTCTCGTGACAATAGATATATAAATGTCGGATTAATCATTAATTCATCTGGTTAAAGACTGTCAGCCCGGAGTAATCCCGAAACAAATGTTCAAATATTGAGGTGGGATGAAGATGTTGGAACAAAGTTCACTTCAGAGCGTGGAATCGACAACAGGCGCGGTCATGACAGCTATGATCCACGTGACCGATCACTTCCACGCCTTTATAGTGAAGGCGGGTCGCGTCGACTTGATGGTCAACGGGGACCGTCATAGTCTTCGCACCGGGTCGGGCCTTTTGTTAGCGCCGGGGCAACTGTATCAAGTCGTTTCGTCCGAAGAAGCGACTCGGTTCGTCGACGTCCGGGTCGATCCGTACGACTTGTTCGCGCCGTTGCTTGCCGAAAGGTTCGTCACGCCGTTCATGACGGGGGCGACGTTGCCCCTAAAACTCCTCACGCCGACCGAGCGCGCGGAGAAGGCCGTGTTAGATACGATCGACAAGGTATCCCGAAGTTTACATGGCGACTCATCGTTCGCCCTCTTAGATGCCACGCTCCAGATGGCGGTCGTCTGGCGTTACTGGATTCAACAGACAAACGAGCAACCGCGATTGGTCGGTCAAGACCGGATGAAGGCGATGCTCGCTTATATCCATGAACATGTGACGGAGCGCGTGACGCTCGAACAGATTGCCGAGGCCGGTGGCTTGAGCCGGGCGGAATGTTGCCGCTATTTCACGAAGTGGACCGCCACGAGCCCGCTCGCCTATGCGTGTGACGTCCGTATGGAAGCAGCGGCGCATCAGTTACAAGAGACGACGGAGTCGGTCGCCGCAATAGCGAGTCACTACGGCTACACGAGCGTCAGTCACTTCGTCCAGACGTTCAAGAAAGTACATAAGATCACCCCGCTCGTCTACCGCAAGGGCAAGAAGACCAAGTGAAGAGGAAATGAAAACAGGAGTCTGGCCGCCGAGTTTCGATGGCTAGACTCCTTCTTTTGCGTTCTCGATGGACGAGAGACGATGTCATTCCTCATGCACGACCGACACGATGACATTTCCAACTTTCTGACCGGCGTCCACATAGCGGTGCGCTGCGACGATTTCCTCCATCGGATAGATCGAATCGATGACGGCCTTCAGGTCTCCGGCTTCAAACATCTGATTCAACAGGGTCAGATCTTCTTTCCGCTCACTCGCTACTCCCTGTCCGGCAACCGAACTGAACCGGCCTGTTTCCCCGACATGTTTACGAGCCTTCCGTTTATCGATTTTTCCTGCCGCGTCAAACACAGCGTCGTACGTTGTCAGTTCGCTGTCATAGCCATCTTTTGTATAATCGACGACGACGTCTGCGCCAAGGCTTTTGACCAATTCGAAGTTTCGTTCCCGACAGACACCTGTCACGTGAGCACCGAAATGTTTGGCGATCTGTACCGCGATGGAGCCGACTGCCCCGGAAGCTCCGTAAATCAATACGGTCTTCGCCTGTTCGATGTTCACTTTACGCAAAAAATGAAGGGCTGTCGTTCCACCGAACGGAAGACTGGCTGCTTCTGCAAAGCTTGCGAGGTGAGGCATGAGCTCGACACATTTTGTCTCTTTGATGCATGCATATTCGGCATAGCCGCCAAATCGCATCCCGGTCAGCGCATAGACACGATCTCCCACCTTGAAGTGTTGTACGCGGCTGCCCGTCTCCACCACTTCACCTGCTAGGACAACACCTAAGACAGGCTGTCTCGGCGCTTTAAAGCCGACGACGACCCGCATCGGCAACTTGCCTGCTGTTGGTACATCTAACGCACGAAGCCGGCGGTCCCCGGATTGAACGGCTGATGCGTGTACTTTAATCAGAAGTTCGGTTGCTTTTGGCACAGGCTTTTCGATCTCTTGAAGCTGTAACACATCCGGCGGGCCATATGCGGTACAAATCACTGCTCTCATCGTGTACCTCCTCGTAAATCGCTTCCGTTGCCCGCTTGTCGTTTAGCGGGCGGTCCAACCACCGTCTGCTTTCAAGACGTCCCCGTTGACGAAGCTCGAGTCACTCGAAGCGAGGAAGAGCGCGGCGTTTGCGATTTGGTCCGGTTCGCCAATCGGTGCTTCTCCTGCCGCTTGAATGGCGCGCATCCCGAGCTCGCTCGGCGCCGTGATCGTCGCCCCGATGTTCGTATTGACCCCGCCTGGTGCGATGGCGTTGGCCCGAATCTTACCGAACGTGCCATACGTCGCGGCGATGTTTTTCGTAAGGCCGATGAGCGCATGTTTTGATGCGACGTATGCAGCCCCGCCTCGTGTCCCGAACAAGCCACCGACCGAGGCGATATTGATGATGACCCCACCCGACTCTTGTTTCTCCATCACGTTGATGGCGGCCCGGGCGATCTTCATCGGACCGGTCAAGTTGACGGCGATGACACGGTCCCATACGTCGTCGGTCACTTCACCGACCGTCATGAAGTTGTCCATGATGCCGGCGTTGTTCACTAAAATATCGAGTGAGCCGAACTGGCCCGTTGCCGTCGCGATCATGTTGTCGATGTCCGCTTGCTTCGTCACGTTCGCGGCGATACCGACCGCTTCCCCGCCGGACGACTTGATCTCACTTGCGACCGCCTCGACCGTATCCCCGTTCATATCGACGGCGACGATGCGAGCACCTTCCGCGGCGTATAGCTTGGCGATGGCCCGCCCCATGCCAGAACCGGCACCGGTCACGAGCGCTGTCTTGCCTGATAGTTTCACACAGCATTCCTCCTTGGCTAAGTAGAAGACGACACAGCAAAACGACAAGTGCGGACTGGACACGTGTCAGTAGTTTATACCCGAATTTGAAGCGACCTGCATGCTGTTGATGGAAGAATGTTCTTCTTTTCGTACGACATCTCCTTTACAATGAAAGGAATACATATATTGGGATTTGAGGAAGGATTGATGACTTGGGACGATATGATGCGGAAGTGATCGGGAGCGGACCTCCGCTTTTGTTTCTACCGGCTGGGGGGTTCTTGGGGAACGAGGGACTGACGCTCGCCGAGGCGCTTGCCGACGACTTCGAGGTCCATCTGCTCGATCTGCCAGGGTTCGGTCGCAGCGAAGGACTCAAAGAAAGTGTCACTTCTTTGGAATTAGCGGATTGGGTGAACGGCTATATCGTGGAAGCAGGACTCGGCCTTGTCCATGTGAGCGGTCACTCGCTCGGGGGCGCGGTCGCCCTCGCGTTTGCCGCCCATTACCCTGAAAAGCTGGAACGGCTCGTCTTGCTCGACGCCGGACATAAGCCGTTCCCGCGAGTCCCACTGCAAGAATATGGTGCGTTCGGGCTCGTCGTACCGCTCTTGAACGTGATCTACCGAATGCTTGGGCCGACAGCCGTCCGGAAAATCGAGGCGAGATTCATAACGGACAAAGCGGCAGAATCGATTTCAGAGGAACAGTTCAAAGCGTTCTGCACGCAGACGGGGTTACCTGAGCGGGACGAAGTACGCCGGGCCTTGGATGCTCCTGCCAAACTAGGTCCCGGTGGAATGAACTTACTGTTCGGCTACTATAACTTGGACATGAGCCAGCTCATGAGGATGCTCCGCGTACCGACGCTTCTCGTCTACGCTGACTTTATCGGCGTGGACACGAAAGAAGCTGAATTGACGAAGTCTGCCGTTGCGAGTCTTCAGCAAGACCGACTTCCGGTCACCTTTCAGTCCGTTCCTGGAGGTCACTTCGTTCATTGGAGTCCGGAGTTCCCGTTCGAGCGGGTGCGTCAGTTTTTACAGTCTAAAAAAGTGAGTGGATTCGCATGAAGCAGAATCAACAGGTTGTGCTCATGATCGTCGTTGTGTTGCTACTTTCTGCCGGGATTGCCTGGCAAGTGGAATCAACCGGGCAACCCGAATTATCAGCGACGGCGGAACCCGTCCTGGTCCATCAGGTCGCTGACCCTGAGATGACGCTCCGTTTCTTCACAGAACGCTACCCGACGGACGAGCTAAGCGATGAACTGTTCATTGAAGGCATCGGCTTAGAGATCACCATCGATGATCACGTCCCGCTCGCTGTCAGAAGACGGGCTCACCTGGTCGGTCGACGGACGGACGTGCGGGGATGAGCTGGACTGCGCTCCGTTCGATATCCTTTACGGGATGAATCATGGGACGACAACACGTGTCGTCGTCGAGTTGAACGGGGATCGCTTCGAGCCGGAACTATTGAGCACGAAAGCTGGGAATGACGTCTGGTTCATCCTCGTCGACCAAATCGAATCGATTGACGCCATCACCGGTTGCGATGCTGCGGGAGACGTATCATACCGCTTCAATAACTAAATAAGAGATGGAGGACGACTGTCCCCTCATCTCTTAGCGTTCACAGGCAATCCCGTCCCTATCACGGTCTTTCCCAATGTTTGCTTGGTAGAGCGCCGCGTTGACGAGTGGTTTATACTGCGTCTTACCGCCTTTGTTTTTGATGGTCTTGTTTTTCGCGACACCACCCTTGTAGGTTTTGTTGAGCTCGGTACAGTTTTTAAACTTTTTGGCAGCGGCATCAGCCGGATTTGCAGGAGCGAGGCTCAGCGTAAACAAAGCAAGACAGGCCAAAGTTGCACGAAGCAGTTTCTTCATTCTTATTTCCTCCAAATTAGCAGACGATACGTCTAGCAGTTTTCATCATTATACGGTTGATTACGAGCAATATACCTCTTTTGGAAATGTCATGACGGCAGAAAGGAAGTATTACATTATGGACTTATTCATATTGATGCAAGAGCGCGCAGTACCTCTGCTCGTGCTCACATTTTTCTTGGTACTGAATCTTGCATTCCTAATAGGGGTTTGGAAGAAACGGATCAACTTTTCAAAACTTTTTTTGCTGTTCGCCAGCTCACTCGCTGTGGTTCTCATGATTTCATCCGTCATGCTCATCACATTTACGTTATTCGTCGGCTATAATCAGTGACTTTTGCAAATTCCTATTGCCGCAACATCTATAGAAGGAATAAACCCACCTCTTTCAAAAAAAAGAGGTGGGTTTATTCATGGAAAATTATTTTGTCGCTTCGTATTCCAACGCTTCCCCGTTCGTCTCGATGACGTGCTTATACCAATCGAACGAGTCTTTCTTCATCCGCTCCATCGAGCCGTTGCCTTCATTGTCACGGTCGACGTAAATCATGCCATACCGCTTCTTCATCTCGCCCGTCGTGAACGAGACGATGTCGATGATGCCCCACGGCGTGTAGCCGATCAAGTCGACGCCGTCATAAACGACCGCTTGTTTGAGCTGCTCGATGTGGGCCTTCAAGTAATCGATGCGGGCCGCGTCGTGAATCTTTCCGTCGATGATCTCATCGACGGCGCCAAAACCGTTCTCGACGATAAAGAGCGGGATCTGATAGCGGTCGTACAACCGGTTCAGCACGTAGCGAAGACCGACCGGATCGATCGCCCAACCCCAGTCGCTCGACTTGATATATGGGTTCTCGACACCGTTCGGCAGACCGCCGTTGACGATGTCGCCGCTGTTGTCGGCGACGACGTCGCTCTTCACGGTCGTCGACATGTAGTAGCTGAAACCGAGGTAGTCGACAGTCCCGTTCTTCAAGATGTCGTCGTCCCCGTCCAGGAACGGGATGTTGTAGCCTTCACGCTCGAACTCGTTCAAAGCGTAGCTCGGATAGAACCCGCGTACTTGCACGTCCGGGAAGAAGTAGCGCTGGCGCATCATCTCCTCGGCGAGCATGACGTCGTCCGGGTTCGACGAATACGGATAGATCGGAACGTGCGATACCATCGCCCCGATCTCGAAGTCCGGGTTGATCGCTTTCCCTTTCGCGACGGCGAGCGCGCTCGCGATCAACTCATGGTGACCCGTCTGATACATGACCTCACGGGCATTCTCGCCTTCCTCGACGATGACGCCTGAGTTCGTCCAGAGGAAGAGCGGGTTGTTGACGTCCATCTTGTTATTGATCTCGTTGAACGTCATCCAATATTTGACCTTGTCTTTGTAACGGTCGAAACAGACCTCGGCGAAGCGGACGAAATGGTCGACGACTTTCCGGTTGCGGAACCCGCCGTACTCACGGGCGAGGTGGAGCGGCATCTCGAAGTGTGACAACGTGATGATCGGCTCGATGCCGTGCTTCAACAGCTCATCGAACAAGTCATCGTAAAACTTGAGCCCGGCCTCGTTCGGTTCGGCGTCGTCACCGTTCGGGAAGATGCGACTCCAGCCGATCGACGTCCGCAGACACTTCAAACCCATCTCGGCGAACAAGGCGACGTCTTCTTTATAGCGGTGGTAGAAGTCGATTGCCTCATGGTTCGGATAAAACTCGTCCGGCTCGACCTTGTCCGTGATCCGGCGTGCGACGCCATGGGCGCCTGCTGTCAAGACGTCGACGACGCTCGGGCCTTTGCCGTCGGCGTCCCAGCCGCCTTCAAATTGATGGGCGGCGAGGGCGCCACCCCATAGAAAATCTTTCGGTAATGTCTTCATGTTTATTCCTCCTTATTGATGAACAATCGTGAGAATCGGCTTCGTTGTGTCTGTCTCATCGCTTGGTTGAACGAGTACATCGGCGTAAGTCGAGCTGTTCGTTACGATGACTGGTGTGATACTTGATAAGTTATGGGCGGCGATCATGTCGCGATCGAACGTCATTAATACATCGCCCGCTTTGAAGCTGTCCCCATCTTTGACGTGGACAGTGAACGGTTTCCCGTCAAGTGTCACTGTGTCGAGCCCGACGTGAATCAAGAGCTCGATCCCTGAGTTCGAACGCAGTCCAATCGCATGTTTTGTCGGTGCGACCATGACGACCGTCCCATCGAATGGCGCCACAATGTTATTCCCGTTTGGTTCTACAGCGTAACCTTTCCCCATTGCCCCAGAGCCGAACACGTCGTCCGGGACATCACTCAAGGCGATGACTCGGCCTGAGAGCGGTGCAGAGATCGTTTCTTCTTGGACGACCGTCGCAAAAAGTTGCCCGCTGATTGAACGAGCAACCAGACTTCTCCTGTATAAATATCATTCTCATCTTGAATCCGATCGTGGAAACGATGCGCCTCGACGTCCGCTGAGATGACGAGCTTTTGTTGAAACACATCATCTAAGGGCAAGGGCGTCCATGTCTGATCCGGCGAGGCCCGTTCCATAAACGCCTTCAGTCGTGCGTTACTTTCAAACACGAGGAGTTCGGACTGCCAAAGCGTCGGAAGGTCTAACAAGACGACGATCCGATATCGCTCATCTCCTCGGAGACGTACGAGACGGGAGGCACCCTCCCTCATCGCCTCGATGATCGCATGTTAAATCCGGCTATTCTCCTGTACGGACAATAAAAACGATTGATCAATCGGGATTTTGTTGTGCCAATACCCGTCGTGAAACGTTGACGGTAACGAATTGGTTTGTTCTTGGATATACATGCGCAACCGTTCCAGCCTTCGTCTGACACCGCGCACTTTCGCTCGTCTCCTCAAGACATTGTCCTCACTAGGTCAACTCCTCCAAAATACCCGCTTCGTAAATGAACAGATCCGTAATATCCGATGTGAGAATAGTTGATATCTGTCTCGGTCGGAATGATTGTCGTCCAGTCGTTCCCCGCTTTATCCTGACTGTATGTCACTTTTATGATTTCCCCACCGCCACGTAAGAGTTCCTCATACACGTTTCGAGCGAGTTTATGTAATGCATAGTACTTCGGATAATCCATCCCGATGGAAAGGAACCCGCCTGCTTGCTCCATTCGAACACCTCTTTTCTCTCATCATACAAAAAAACGGCACCGAATGAACGGTACCGCGCGTGACTTCAAAGCCAGATTGGTAAAGAGAAGAAAACCAAGAACAATACGGTCAAGACACCGACGACCGGACTGAGCGAGCGATAGCCCTTCTTGAACAAGACGATCATCGTATAGGCGATGAAGCCGAGCCCGATGCCATCGACGATGGAGTACGTGAACGGGATCATGATAATGACGAGGATCGCCGGGAAGGCCTGCTCCCAATTGTCGAGCGGCAGATGCTTCACGTTCTGGAACATCATCATGCCGATGATGATCAAGACCGGCGCGATCGCCGTCACCGGAATGATCGCGAACAGCGGCAAGAGCAACAGCGAGACGACGTAAAGACCTGACGTCACGAACGACGAGATGCCGCCGCGTGCGCCGACCGAGATGCCGGCCGCGACCTCGACCGTCGAGACGGTCGGGCTCGAGCCGAACATGGCACCGGCCATCGTCGACAACCCTTGGGCGATCAAGCCTTTCGGGGCTTGATCGTCCTTGCCGATCGCTCGCGTCTGATTCTGGATCAGGCTGATGTTCTCGATCAACAAGACGAGCGTCAACACGCCGACCGCGATCAGGAAGATCGGTGATGTCGACTGCGCGAACGATACGTTGCCGAACACGGTCCCGAACGACTCGAAGAACGGTGTGAGCGCGAACTCACCTGTCCAGTCGAGCGTGCCCGTGACAGCGCTCAAACCGACACCGAACGCGATCGTCCAGAGGAAGCTGCTCGGTCCCATCTTCAAGAACAAAAGAATCGCGACGAATAGCGTCAGGAACGCGACCTGGACCGGTCGCTCCCCAAGGTCTCCGATGTGCAAGAGCGCCCCACCACCGCCCGAGACGATCCCTGCCGCTTCGAGTCCGATCAAGATGAGGAACAGGCCGAGCCCGACCGTCAGTCCGTCATGAATGATCGGCGGGAACGCGTTCGCGAGTTTCCTCGCCACTTTCGTCACCGTCATGAGGACGACAAGCGCCCCCGAGACGAGCGAGACGGCGAGCGCACTCTGCCAGCTCAGTCCCATCTGCAAGACGAGCGTGTACGTGAACAACGCATTGATGCCCATACCAGGTAGGAGCAACAACGGTAAGTTGAACAGTCCCGCGATGAACGTCCCGATGATGCTTGTCAAAATCGCTCCGACGAGCGCTCCCTCGAACGGGAGTCCGGCTTGTGTCAAGATTGCCGCATGTACGGCCGGGATGTATGCTGTCGCCAGAAAGTTCAGCACGCCCCCGTATGTTTCTGTTTTCCATTCTGTTTGTTTTGCCATAGGAATCAATCCTTTGTTGGCACCCTCACCCACCCATGTGGTTACACACGAGACTCATTATATCCTGTCTGACTTCAGACATGCAACACTATCGTAGTTCAATTCCACCTTTGGACCCAGTGTTGAGACGACTCCATCTAAAGGTTCATTTTATAAAATAAGAACAAACGTTCTTATTTTCAGCATCTATTTTAGTCGGAATCTGCTATAATGAAGAGGCAGGTTAACACAGCAATAGTGGGGTCAGCCGCCAATTCCGCAATGGAGGAAGGCGGTGGTGCGGATGGAACAACTATGGACCTGGGTCGGCGATTACGTAATCGTCCCGATCCTCGCTCCGATCATTGTTCACTTGGTAATCTACCAATCATCCGATCGTGCAAAGTCTGAACGCACAAAAAAATGACCCCCTCGGCGCAATGAGATGGGTCACTTTCTGATTCACTAACCATTGTGGCGGCTGGGCCACTCTTAAAGTGGTAGCCTGTAAGCCAGAGGCCGGTGTATCGAGCACCGGTCTCTTTCTACTTGCATCATACCATATCTGTTCCCGGTTTTCAGTATTAGAAACACGAAAACGATGAATTTGACGTGACGAACACCGGGTGATTTAACCCGGTGTTTTCATATCTTCTTCTACCGTGTAGCGGGAGAACCATTTCAACATGGCATCCGCCTCTTGTTTCGGGATATCCTCGATCATTTCATTCGATAAGACACCACGAGTCGAGAACAGGACGTTGCATACATCGAAACGGCGCTGAAGCGGCGTTTGTGTCACTTGGACCTGTTCGATCCGCGGCTTGTCCGTCAAAAATGAGTGGACGTTGAACGCACCGGTCCGGAGCTCGACGAAGCGACCGTTCCGAGCGTAGCGCGTCGTCATATAGCTCAACAGGCGGCCGCCAATGATGATGGCCCACAACAGGACGAGCCACCAGGCGTAATCGCGGAAGAAATAGAGGACGACACCACTGATGAAAAGACCGAACCAACTGATCCGCATCAGCTTGATCCAAAGCGACCGTGTCGGTAAACGATGGAGCGTGTCGGCCCATGTGAACTGGTTGAAGTGCTCGTTCAGCACGGCTATCGCCTTGTCCCGTTTGACGAACGGGAGGATGGTCGATGACTCGTCTTTCAACTCGTCCATCGTGCCCGCAGCGACGAGCTCGACGCCGACGATGTTGAACCAGCGCCGGATGAACGTCTCTTTGATGCGGATCGCTTGAATCTTCTCGTACGGGATCTCTTTCGCCGAGCGGTTCAAGAGCCCTTTCTCGACACGGATCCGGTCGCCTCTTCGTTCGAGTTGGAAGTTCCCATATTTCAAGAAGTTGATGACCATGCCGATGATGACAGACAGGAACAAGACAGTAAGGACAAGCACGCCGATGGCGATGATCGAGGCGCTGATGACCCACTCCCCGACTTGGTCGAACGTCCCATCAAGGTTGATGAAGTCATCGATCGAGGACACGACCGTCGAGGCGACCGGGAAGATGGCGAATACCGACAGCGACGTCAGCGAGGCGATGATGATCTCGCGGGTCGAGATGGCATACAACAAACGGCTCGCCGGTTTTTCAATCGCCACCGGTGCAGATGTCGTGTCTGTCTTCTCTTCCACGGGTAAGTCCGTTTCAGTCTTCCGATGACGGACCTGGTCGAGGATGTCCTCGAGCCGCTTCGCCTCGTTCGGGAAGACGCCGGCCAGTTTGAACGAGGCGTCGTCGCTGTTCGCGTTCGTGTCGAACGTCAACTCGACGACACTGAGCAGACGGTAAAGGAACGGACTGTTCGAATGGACGCTTTGGATCTTATAGAGCGGGAGCGACTTCTCTTTTTTGATCCAGTTCCCGTCGATGATATACATCGTCTTGTCGTCCAAGGCGTAACGGAAATTGCGCCAGCCGAAGAACTTTTGGATCACGTCGAGCAAGAGGAAGAGCAAGATCCCGACGCGCAAGATGATGCCGAACGTCGAGCTCCAATCGTTATTGATCACAAATAGCAGTACGAGCGGGATGATAAATGACTTGATGACCTCTAATACACGTAACAGTAAAACGCGAGTCGGTAGACGATGCCAGGTGAGCGTCGCTTCCGTCATACGACATCCTCCTCCTCGATGCGGGCATAGACTGCGATCTGTTCACGGAGCGTCTTCGCGAACGACTCCTCGATCGCATAGATCTCATGCGACCCGGCCGCAGTGCCGATCGTGATCGTCTGCAGGCCGTACTTCCGGAGCAGCGGTCCTTGTTGGGCGTGGACGTACTGTACTTTCGTCATCGGGATCAACACGTCGTGTGTCGTGATGATGCCGTGGTGCAGACGAATCTCGAGCGGTCGCACGTCATACGTGAAGCGTTCTTGCTTCCACTTTTGGAAGACGACGATGTCGATCACGCTATAGATGAGATCGATGGCGAGCAAGCCATACATCGTATATTGAAGCCATGTCGGCCAGTCGAAATAGAGCGAGGCGACGACGAGACCGCCGGTGATGACGAGCCCGATCAAGTAAAAGATAGCACTAGACAACCGGAACACGGTCCGTGCCTCGATCGGTAGTTTACCGCTGAGTGATGCTGGTACTGTTTCTATGTCTGACATTGGTGTTTCCCCCTATCCGTTCGGACGCGTTGTCCGTCTCTCTTTTAGTATACGTCGTTTATTTGAAAAAAGTTTCATTCCGCTACAGGGAAGGTGTTCGAGTGCGCCCGAACGGTCCTTACTCATTCGTGCAGTCTAACTAAAAGTCTTCTTGGAAATGTTCGATGTATCTTGAGTGTCCCAAAATTTTGTGGGATGCATATAAGGCTCCTCAGCTTAATTTAATTGAGAACAAATAACATTCATCCGTTTATATGCTGATAAAGACTTTTGAGTTGTTCGCTTATATAGGTGCGCGCAGCGGTATCGTAATAGCGCCAGTGCATACGCATATATAATGAATTAAAAAAAGAAGCGTCCTAAATTTTTATTAGGAAGAATTATCGTCATTCTTATCTGCCAGGCGAAGCTCATCTAGGTCACTGAACACTACATGTATCCACTGCTAGAGATTTAATGAGTTGTCTTTCTCGTACATAGATTCAATAATAAAAATCAATCGCTCCTTGGCTAATTAATAAATCGATTTCATGTTCTTTGGAATATGAAAAATCTAGATGAAGTGCAGTATGTAACGAAATATAGGAATTTATCAACGTAGTCCTCTTAATCATGACGCGAGCTTCTCTTTATTCTAAATGAACCTTTAGATGAACGACACTCGATAAAAATATCCCCTCCAAGGTTTCATCATATCTATAAAACATCGCACAATGCGCCATCAATCAAGCGTTGGCAAAACGAAGAATCGCTTCTTTTCTTTAAATGTCAGAACCTCCTCATGACTCTCACCGCTTGCTTTCCACAAAATACGGAGCGTATAGTCACTATCTGAATTCGGTTCAGATCCTAAAAATACAAATTCGTAGTAACTATTTTGCCGCATGTCAATTGGCTCACTTAAAAAGTCTCCAGTCAGTTGAGTGTCATTTTCATAAAAAGACAAGTCGACAATCTCTCCGTCCAATTCGTCCCACGTCAATTCGCCCGCCCATGTCTCCTTTAAAGAATGTGACACGGTATAAATCGCGTTAAACTTTTCATCTTCAGAACTCGCAACGAGCTTTGGCGGGAGTGTCAGTGAAAAGCCCACCCATATCACTAAAAAGAGGCCAATCATTCCTAGTTCAACTTTCAGTTTCTTCACTCCGTCTCCTCCTTTTAACTGATTACCTTTATTCCGTTCGGTAGTCACTTTCCACATTCCTTTTTATCCGGCAAAAAAGCCAAGTCGCATGAGCGGCTTGGCATGTACGTGAAACGTTTAGTCTTCAAAGAACCACTTCTTGCGCGGTTCCACTTTCAAATTGTCGCTATGCTTCTTCATCTCGGTGATGAGGTAGCGTTCGAGTTCGTTCATCGCCTTGACCCAGTTCGTCATCGCCGCGACGAGCGGGACGACGGTCAAGATGAGTTCTTCCTCTTCGTCGCGCATCTTCTCGATCATCAGCTTGGCGAAGTCGAAGTTCTCATGGATCAAGTCTTCCTCGCGGTCAATGATGTGTTCGTTCTCGAGCTCATATGCCGAGAACAAACGCTCATGCCGACGCAGCAAGTGCCGCATATGGCGCAACAGTTCTTCCTCGAGTTGTGGCGGCAGATGTTCGACCGTCAAATAATCGTCGTACAACTTGTCGAGCACGTGGATGGCGGCACTGTTCGTGTCGATCATCTTCGACTTGAGGACGGCCCGACGGTAGATCGGCGTCTTCTTCTCGAGCCAGCGGTTGGCTTTGATCTCTTCTTCGAAGTAATCATACGTCGTCTTCGAACCGCGATGTTTCTTTTTCGTCTCGTCGAGCGATTCGAACGACGAGCGGCCGCCTTCCGTCTCGGAGAACAAGCGGGCAATCCGGACCGCCATTTGAAAGACGGTCGTGATCTCGTCTTCGAGCTTCCGTTCATAGCGCGGTGGGAACAACAACGCGTTGACGAGCAGCGCGACGGTGATCCCCATCATGATGAGCAAGTAACGTTCGCCGGCGAACATAAAGATCGACAGGTCGGACTGGCTCGCCCCTTCCATGATCAAGATCGTCGTCAAGATGACGGTCCGCGTCGTCGACTCGAGGTTCAAGAAGAGCAGGATCGAGATGGCGATGATGATGACGACGCCGATCGCGATCGGTGTCGGGTTCGGTGTCAGCATCAACGAGAACACGGCCAGTAAGGCGCCGATCAAGTTCCCTTTCATCTCCTCTAAAAGCCGGACACCCGTCTGATACACCGACGGCAGCAAGGCGAGCGAGGCCGCGAGTGCAGGGACGACGATTTGTTCAAATTGAAACGCTTCGGCAATAAGTAACACCAGGGCGACAGAAATCCCGGTTTTGATCGTTCTAGCTCCAAATCTCATGCGTTCTCGACACCGGAGTGTCTTCCCCCTTTGTACACGTCATGCAATTTTTTTAGCCGACTTCGGCGTGCGTGAAACATTTGCCCTTCGAACCGGTCGAAGTCAGGTCATTTTGCCCGATTCTAGAGCGCTTCCGTGGTATGATGGCGTTGGATATTTTCTTTAATCTTGATGGGGAGGGGTTTACTTGTCAACCATTGCTTTATTTGGAGGAAGCGGCCGCACGGGGATGCGGATGCTTGAACGATTACTGGAGGACGGACATCACGTCCGCCTATTAACGAGACGACCGCTTCAACCGAGGGACGGTCTTGACGTCATCATCGGCGACGCCACCGACCAGGAAGCCGTCATTGAAACGATACAACGTGCTGACGTCGTCATGTCAGCACTCGGCACCGACAAACAAAACGTCTTGTCGCACTTCACCCCGCTCGTCATCGCGGCGATGCAACAGGCAGGACTCAAACGCATCTTGATCGTCGGCACAGCTGGCATTTTACGGGCACACGACTCGGACAACTATCGCTTCGAGACGCGTGAGTCGAAACGGTCGATGACGACCGCAGCCGAGGACCACGCCCGAGCCTATGAGCTGTTCGAAGCCTCCGACCTCGACTACACGATCGTCTGTCCGACGCAATTGATCGAAGGCAAATCTGTCGGTGAGATCGTCATCACGGCCGACGTGTTGGGCACGTTGAACTCAGGCCCGATCGCACGGGATGACGTCGCCGAGCTCGTGCTTCGCGCCTGGAAAGACAGAACATACATCAGACACCGCGTCGGGATCACGACGGAATCATGATTAGGGGATGGGGATTATGAGCGAACAACGCATGCGCCTGGCGCAATTGACCGACGTATTTGAAACAGAAGACGAGACCGAGTCGGCCCGGCTCGCCCGGACCGCACTCCGGAAAGTGACGCGTGACGAGATTTGGATCGCCGTCTGCGGTCACTTCTCGGCCGGTAAATCGACGCTGCTCAACAACTGGCTCGGCGACGGGGTATTGCCGACGAGCCCGATCCCGACGAGCGCGAACATCGTCACGCTCCGTAACGGTGACGCAAGTGCCTCGGTCGCCATCAATGACACGGACTGGATCCGACTCGGGACCGACGAGCTCGAGCACTTGGGCGACTACTGCAAAATCGAAGAGATCAAAGAAGTCGAATACGCGCTACCGCGCTTCCCGTTCGGAAGTGATGTCGTCTTGATGGACACACCAGGTATCGACTCGACCGATGAGCGTCACCGCCAAGCGACGGAACGGTCGCTCTTCCTCGCCGACCATTTGTTCTTCATGATGGACTACAATCACGTCCAATCGGAACAGAACATCCAGTTGATGAAACAGTTCAGCGCCGAAGCCCGCCCCTACTCGATCATCATCAATCAGATCGACAAGCACGATGAGACGGAACTTCCGTTTGACGCGTTCAAACGCTCGCTCGAGACGGCGTTTATGCGTCATGCCATCAATCCGGACGATATGTTCTACATCTCGCTCCGCGAGCTCGACCACCCGGAGAACGAGGTCGTCCGGCTCCGGACCCACGTCCAAGCCGTCATCGAGACCGCCCGAGAGCAGAGTGAGGCGCGAGCAAGTCTCCTCGTCGACACGTTGCTCGACCGGTCTGTGCGGTCAATCGAGACAGCGCTCGAACAGCTTCCGGTCGTCGAGAAGCAGACGGCGGAGATCCAATCCCGGCTCCAGCGACTCGAGAAGAAATCGACGTGGCTGCAGTCGTTCCGTCGTGAGTTCTTTAAACACCAGTCGCCGATCGTCGCCAGTGCGCCGATCATGAACTATGAGTTCCGTGAACTGTTGCGGGATTACCTGGAGAGTTGTTCACCTGAGTTCAAAGTCGGCCTGTTCTTCTCAAAGGAAAAGACGCGCCAGGAACGTGTGCGGCGTGAAGACACCGCCGCCAAAGAGTTCAACCGATTGATTGATACGAACTTGCGGCCCCACTTGATCAAATACGCCGAGGACATCGTCCGTGACTTGAAGCTGCCAGAAGCGATCTTGTCTCGTCCCGACACATTGCCGTCCGCACCGAAGACGCTCATCAGCGAGCAAGTGAAGTCCGGGGCGTCACTCAGTGGCGACACGGTCCTCCAGTTCAGCCGTGACATCGAGTCGGCCCTCGCCGCCTGGGTGACGAAAGTGTCCGACACGTGGGTCACCTCGGTCGAGACGTATCTCGAGGCTGAAGGAAAAGACCGGATCGACCAAATCAAGACCGAGCAAGACGACTTATATGACATGCTCGATACGCTGGCGCTTCAACGCCGGCTTGCTGAAAAGCAAGCGCTGCTCTCTACTTACGCCACACGTGACATTTCGGAAGACCGGTTGGGCGACCTCGAGACCCGACATTACGTAGAGGCCGGCCAGTTACCGAAAAAACAAGTCGAACACCAGCAACAAGAAGTTGCGTCGACCTCGCTTTTGGGCGATGATGTAACTGCTTTTTCATTTGATTTTTCGTTTGAATATGCGGTATGTGAAATATTAGAGAAACATCCGCTATTCAAGTCACGCGTGAAGTCGTTGCGTCATAAGTTGGCCCGGGCCGAGTCCGAGCGTTACACGCTCGCCATCTTTGGTGCGTTCTCGTCCGGAAAGTCGTCGACGCTGAACGCGTTGCTCGGCGAAACGGTGCTCCCGACGTCGCCGAACCCGTTGACGGCCTCGATCACAAAGATCGTGCCCCCGAACGGTCTAGCCCATAAGAGCGCCTCGATCACGTTCAAGACACGCGACGAGCTCGAGGCGGAACTGAACGGCTACGGCGCTTCGCTTGAAGCGCTCAGCATCGACCACCCGTTCGTCAACGCCGTCAAGAACGCTCCCCTGTCCTATCTCGGCAGTGAGCAGTCGGTCGACTACGACACGTTCTGCTCGTTCGTCACCGAGGAAGAGAAGAGTTGCATCGTCAAGGAGATCGAGCTATATGTCGACTCCCCTTGGGCCGAGCGCGGTATCATCTTCGTCGACACGCCGGGCGCCGACTCCCAGTTCAACCGCCACAGCGAGGTACAGTTCGGCTATATGCGCGACGCCGACGCCGTCCTGTTCGTGACGTACTACAACCATGCCTTCACCGAGGCCGACCGCGAGCTCGTCATCCAGCTCGGGCGGGTCCAAGGGACGGGCGGCCATGACATGTTCTTCCTCGTCAACGCGTCCGATTTGGCGACCGATGACGCGGAACGCGATGCCGTGACCGATTACGTGTCGAACAAGTTGACGAAGCTCGGCGTCCGCAATCCGACCGTCCTGCCGATCTCAAGCCGGAACGCCATCCAAGGCAGAGACAATGGTTTCGACCGCTTCTCGGCCAAGCTCGAGCAGTTCGTCGACCATGACCTGCGCCAAGCGAACGCCGTCCGCATCAAAGACGAGACGAGCGCTCTCGTCGCCGCGTTCGAAGACGTCTTACGCGAAGCCGAAGCCGATGCGACTGTCAAAGAAACACATCGCACACAACTCGAACAGTTGCGTGAGTCCGACAACCGATTAAGCGTCACGACGCTCGTCGACCCGTTCACGCGCGAAGTGAACGAACTGCTCGCCCACCTCGAGACGCGCTCCCTCTTCCGGCTCTCGGACTTCGTCAAGGAGACGTTCCATCCGGTCGAAGTCGACGGCTCGAAGGCGAGTCTCGAGCGCGCCCTGACACGCACGCTCGACAAGTATGCGTATGACATCCACCAAGAGCTGCAAGTGTTCCAATATCGGCTCGAGCGCTTCTTGAAGCAAGAGACAGAACGGTTGATCGAGCGTGAGACGCTCAAACTGCGCCCCGTCTTGCCGACGTTATCATACGAAGAAGACATCGACATCGACTGGCTCCGCGACGCCGTCGATCCGGTCACGTTCGAAGCGGACCCGTTCCGTCCCGTGTTGAAGCACTATAAGAACGCGAATCAATTCTTCGAAGCCGACGGTCGGACGAAGCTGCGCGACGACTTGAGCGCGCGCTTAAAAGCCGCCGTCCGGGAACAGCTCGAAGCAGTCGGGACACGTCAAGCCGAACGGACCACTTCGCACTTACAATTGCTCGAGACGACGCTCAGCACTGCTTGGAACCGTGAAGTGAACGACCTCGTCGCCGGTGAGCTGAGCGTACTGACGGACGGGCAGTCGTTCGATGACATGAAACAGCGCCTCGATGCGCTCAGAAAGGATTGAACGCATGGGTTCATTATTGCTCGTCGGCCTGATCCCGGCCGTCATCATGACGGTCGCACTCGGGTTGTTTATCCGCCATTTGTATCTCAATAAAGAATCATAAAATAAGCCTCGAGCGCGCGCTCGAGGCTTATTTTTATACATCTGCCGGATAACGGACGTCGATGCGCCGCCGGATATCGGTCATGACGTCAGCAAGCAACTGCATGTCGTCAAATGAGTGGATCTCGGTCTCCCTCTCGCCTGCTAGAATCATAAGCACGAACGCTTCAATCTCGTACTTCATGTGTGTCGTCTGTTCCGTGGCGAGTTCCTCGGTCGTCCCGTCGCGGCCTTCGAACGTCAAGCGGTCGAGCGAGGCGATATCGTCGATGACGATGCGGCCCGCTTCCCCGATGATCTCAGACGGTGCGTCCGTGCCGCGAATCTTCGAATGAAGCACGATGATGTCCATGCCGTCATACGACAAGATGGCCGAACCACTCCCGTCGACCCCAGAGTCGAGTTTGACGGCGTTCGCCTGCACGGCGTCCGGTCGACCGAACAGTTTCAAGGCGGGACCGAGGCAATAGACGCCGAGGTCCATCAGCGAACCATTAGAGAAAGCGGGATTGAACGTGTTTGGGTTATCGCCGCGTTTATACAAGTCGTAGCGTGACGAGTATTGCGATTTGTTCAAGATGACACGCCGGACGGGACCGATGCGATGCAGCGCTTGACGCAATATTTGGAAGTTCGGCATGAACATGTTGCGGAGTGCCTCAAGGAGGACGATGTCGTGCTCGCGCGCCGTCTCGAGCATCAGTTTGACCTCGTCGACGTTCGAGGCGAACGGTTTCTCACAGAGGACGTGCTTGCCGTGCCGCATGAACAGGATACTCTGCTCGGCATGGAGCGAGTTCGGACTTGCGATATAGACCGCGTCGATGACGTCGCTCATCGCCATATCGTCAAGCGATGTGAACGTATGGACGATCCCATACTCGTTTGCGAACTCGATCGCCCGCTCCGCTGTCCGTGAATAGACGGCCGCAACGGTCGCACCTTCGACTTCGTGGACGGCTTCTAAAAATGAATGGGTGATAAAGTTCGTGCCGATGATACCGAATCGAATCATAAGGATGTACCTCGTTTCTTTAGTGGGTGATAATTTTATGTAGGATGATTTCATCATGGAGCGGGATGCCGTGCTCGCCGATCATTGGAATCGACGATTTTTGTAGGCGGGCCTCATCAACCGCACCAGGGATGATTCGTTCGAGGCGCCAACCCCGCTTTTGATAAAAAGCAAGCGCCTTCAGGTTGTCGTTCGTCGTGATGAGCGACATACGCTTGAGTCGATGAAGCCGGGCCCAGCGCTCCACTTCATCGAGTAGTGACGACCCGATGCCGCGGTTTTCTCGTAAACTATCGAGCGAGATGATTTCAAGTTCCTCTTCTCTAATGACATACGTGATCAGCCCGATGATTGTCGCTTCTTCCATCGCGACGAAACCGTCGAGCGTAGCGCAGTCATACGTCCCGGTCGAGATGACCATTTGAGATGATCCCCACTCAGCGATAAAGACGTCACGCACCGGCTCACGCAGCGTCGGAATAATAGGTCGAATCATTGTCACTCCGCCCCCTGAACGGAAGGCTGCTTCGGTGCGCTCGCTTCCTTATAGATCCGAAACTGTTTAAACTGATCGTCGTAAATGAGCCGAATCGCCCAAGCAAAGCCTTTCACGTACAAGGAGTACAGCCATGACGATGGGATGAGCGTGAGGCGAATCGTCACGTCCGTCCCATTCGGTGTCTCGGTCAACACATAAGTCGATGTCGATATTCCCTGATTCGTCATCGCTAGCACTTCACACTCATAAGGGCGATTCACATACGTCAATTCGGATTCGACCCGAATCTCTTTCTTCTCGAACTGTTGGACCGAGATGAACCGTTTCCCCGTCACGAGCGATGCGTCCCCATCCTCATAAATGTTTTCAATCAAATGGTCGTTCCATTTGACGATATGTTCATCTTCTGCGAGGCAGGCGAAGACATGGTCGATCGGGGCTTGAATGGTCATCTGATAAGTCGCGATTTCAGTAGGTTGTTTCATTGTTCCTCCTCGTGGACTGGTCTATGTTCTCCTAAAGAAGATTAACCACTCAATCCCTTTAGCGTTCGTCTCGTCCAAATGTGTGGCCGGCACGACGAAGTCTTCGTAATGTTCAGACTCGACAGCCAGCCCCGTCAGCCAGTGATGAAGCGTCGCTTCAGACAATGTGATGGTGACGTCATGATGCTCCACTTGAAGCGAAGACACGTCTCCATACTGAAGCACAAGCCGTTTTTGGATTGAACCAAAACCGGACGTGATTGAGGTCGTCTCAAACGTTTCGATGGAACCATCTTTACATCGGCTCAATTGACGATGAATGTCCATCCGCTTAGAGGCAGGGAAAAATAAATAGGCGATGGATTGTGTATGGCGAACAAGTTCGAACATAATACCCCTTCCTAGCGTAACTGATACTTTCGCTTGTATGTTTCTAAAGTCTCTTTGCCGAGATTGAAACCGAGTAATGCGGCAGTTGTCTTTTGCTTCCATGTTGCCGGATTGAACCCTTCCGGCATCAGAATTCCCTGGAGACCATGATGTTGAACCTGATCCAAACCTTGACGAACGATTGACTTTCCTCGTACAGGGTCGCGCCTGTACATTGAAAAGAAATCGTCTCGTGTCACACTGCTTCACCCTCGATTGTCTGCTCTGAAACCTATTTTGTAGGAGTTCGTATACAAAACTTATAGATATCTTACCTTAGGAGCGTGAGCAAAACATGATTCAGTTGTTACTTATCGGAACGACACATTTGAATATGCCGGACAACGGGGATGTATTGATGCCGGAAGCGTCCGATATCCTCAGTCCGACCCGCCAACAGGAGCTAGACGATTTCGTAGCCCAATGTTCTTGCTTCAAACCGACTACCGTTTGTCTCGAAGTCGCAACCACTGATCAACACTCGTTGAGTCAACGCTATCAATCGTATGTGGCAGACCCTCGCACAGCGACCGAAGATGAGCGCGAGCAAATCGGGTTCCGGCTAGCCAAACTGTGCGACTTGTCATTCGTTCAAGCCGTTGATTGGAACGAGACGATTGACGGTGACAGCCTCGGCGACGTGATGGACACTCATCCGGTCGAGATGGAGGCAATCATCGCGACACAACGCGTACTCATGCATAGCGTGGAGACTGCTTTCCGTCTTCGCTCGATTACTGATTTTTATGCGTATATAAACCAGAGAGAAGTCACGGATGTCATGCATCAAGCCTATACAGACATTGCTGCTATCGGACCGACTGGCTCGCGTTGGGTCGAATCGTATTGGAACGAACGCAACCAGCGCATCTATGAAAACGTGAGGCGTGCCGCGAAGACGGGTGACCGCATCGTGCTATTGTATGGCCTAGCACACGTCCATTTGTTGAGAAAGTTTTTTGAGACGGACGACGACTTTCTCGTCCGTACACTCAATGCCATCCTTACTTAATACTTTTACTGTTCCCTTCGTTCGATACTACGGGCCAACGCCTCAATTCGTTCCCGTGAGATGCCTTCTCGCTGCTCTACGGCGAGTGGGTGGTCGGTCGGCTCTAATTCGATGAACGGCCGCATCCCGACCTCTCGGATATGGACATTCGTCTTCAAATTGATTGTATCCGGATAATCGGGCAAGTCTGTCGAGAACCAGCCGAACATCGGTTCAAGTCCGACACGAGCCGGGTCTTCCCACGCATCAAGCATCCGAAAGAAGTTATCAGCGCTGAGCGATACCCAGACGTTCCAAGTGAAGACGTCGTCCTCTCCGATCATCGGGAGTTCGAGGCAACCATTCACAAAGAAATGTTCCTCGTCTAGGACGCAGATGTCGTCGGTCAAAAAGACACGCCGCTTCATGTCTTTCTTTGAGAAATCCTCGATATAGGTCGGCATGAGTGAGCCATATCCGAGCGGTGTGTCAATCTGCGTCTGGCAGACCGAGCAGGCACACTGCGCGCTATGCTTGCGCTTCTGTTTGAAACGGTTCATCATTTTATGCGTTCTCCTTTAAAAAAACAAATACAATTGCGGTATGTGAAATAAAATCATTCTGCTTCTTCGATGGATTCTAGGACGGTCTCGGGATCATATTCCATCCCTTTCAAGTCACTAGGCCAGTCCAACCCGCATAACAACCCGTCCTCTGACATATTCGGCAACCAGGCCGCAATAAATAAATCGAGCGGTAACTCAATCACATGATAGTTGTCCCATTCCTCTACTCTGCAAGAAAGTGCACGTTCACGAGTCGAAAAGAAAAGTAACACGTCTGTCTCCTCAATGACCGAGGGCGCATATGCCCAACCGTCATTCGCTTCTGCCGACAACCCGAACACCGTCTCGCTTTCATTGACACGTTCACAGAACGTCTCAATCACGTCCAACTCCAATCGCGTCACCTCGACGAACGCCTCGATTGAATCAGCCACTCGTTCGAGTTCATCCGTCTCGTGCCACCAGACATAAATCGTCTCGACGTCTGAAGTCAAAAAACCAAGTTCGTCCCCGCTCCCGTTCGCAGCGACCGTTATAAAGTGTTCAGGCAACCCGCGCTCGTCCCTGTTCGCACGGATAATATCGTCCCACGTTTTGTTGAAGAAGCGTTCGTCTTTAATCGGATAGAAGAACCATTCCCCGACCTCGAATTTATTATCATGTCGCCACGCCTCCCGAAGTTCGTTCGGCAAACGACTCCCGAGCTCTTTTTCGACCGCTTCGATTGTCTCTAACGTAAATCCTGGAAGATTTGTTTCGATTCGCATTGCAATCCCTCATTTCGTCATTCAATAACATGAGTATACTTTTTTTGGCGAAAAGAGGGAATGCGTTTTTCGTGGTTTGCTTTGGTGTTTTAACGCTTCAAACACGAAGAAACGTTACATCCGTTCCGTTGATTTGAAGAAATCCGCCAGTACATCCGCGCAGGTCACCTGTCACCCGTCCGCATCGAATCGGCTTCTCCCGACGACCGAACGTCCAACGGTACAGTTCGCCGCCCGTCACGAAATAAGCTATCTCGTCGACAATCGTCATCGCCTCGCTATCACAGATTATCTTTGGTGTCCGATAGGCGACGATGCGTCCGTTACGGTCAATCTGTGTCAATTCGCGTTCGAGCGACGGGAAGAACCAGACACCTGATTCGGTCGTGACGAGGTGCTCACAGTCGACGATAATCGGGGCTTTACGCGTGTCGTGGTTATAGCGAAACAAGACGTACCCGCTTCTTGAGAAACAGACGAGCGCCTCGGTCGATATCCCCTCGCTAAAGATTCCCTCATCTCCATAGCCGACCCAAATACCCGACTCATCGACGACGATGGACGCGATAAACGTACCGGCGTGAAAACTTGTCTCGATGGAACCGTCCGCTCGAACGACCCAGGCGTTTGGTCGCAAGTTATCGCGTGTGAAGTCGACAAGCACAAATGTGGTTTCATCCATCACGCGAATGAACGGATCTGTCAATGCGAGTGCGAGTTTTATTTCTTCGCCTCGCCACGTCACGATGGCAGCGTCGTCTGCTTGATGCAGCGTGATGATTGTCCCGCCCCACAAGTCGGCATCAAGTAACCGGTTATGTGATCCGCTCATCGTCATCGCGTTTCACTCCTTTTTGTTTGGCTGACTTAAACCATTTTTTCAGCAACTGAATCCCAATCCATAAAATGACAATGATCCAGGCAGCCTCACAGGCACTCGTGAATAGGATGAAATCCAGTCGCCCGACGTCTTCAAGCTCACGAAAACCAAACTGTGGAATCTCCCAACTGATAAAAACTTGATAATAACCGACCAACCCAAAAACAAACGGAAACATCGACCAGAAAAACGGATTTATTCGCTTAGGCAAATGCAGCTCCACGTAATCCCCTCCAAATTAAAGTGATTCCCACTACATCCTCGAGCTGAACTTCCGTCTCTGAAACGGGTAACAACGTAATCAACTGTTCTTTCGTCATTTTTATTCCCCTTTCCAACTTCATCTATTTTATCGCAAGGATGATTCCGAATTATATACATAAAATGAGAGATCACATTGACACTGTTCATGCTTAGTGTAAAATTACACTTGTAACTAATTGTAAATAAAACACCTAGAAAAGGGTTAATGCTTTCAAGCAAAGAGGTGCTCGATGAACAAATCGGATTTCATCCAACTCGTATCAAAACAAGTAAAAACGGTTCGTCTGGAACGACAATATTCTCAAGAAGAGATGGCTGACATCTTAGGGTTATCCAAAAAGACGCTCATTCAAATTGAAAAAGAGCGGACCATCGCCAACTGGAGCACGATCGTCACATTGTGCTCCCTGTTTAATGATAGCGAGATTCTTTTGAGCGAAATCGGGGACGACCCAGTCGAGTTCGTCAGACTGATCGCCAAAGACGTCTCGTACGAACCGAAGTCAAAGACACTCGGTGGTCGTGTCTGGTGGAAGCAAACCGCAACAGAAGGAGATTATGTGTTGCAACAAAACCTGATCAGCGGCCATTACCGGATTTTAGATCGTCAAAACGTCCGCTGGCACAGCTCGTTCGACGTAGAAGAAGCCACACTCGTGTTGGCCAAACTAGCGCAAGACGTATGAAAGGAGTCAGATCGTGAAAACTAATAAAAGATGCATCGTGACGTTGTCAGTCGTTTATGTCATCGCGTTGATCGTGAATATTATCCCGTCGGCCACCTTCCCCGACGCAACAATTCGTCCCCTGCATGCCGCAGCCTCGGTCGCGCTCCTGTTCTGTCTACTAGGAACTTGTTTATTGCGAAATCAGGTTGCCAAGCTGTATATCACGGCACTCCTGTTCGCGAGTGTCACCGTTTTCACATTGAACAGCTTCGAGACGTATATGCGTGACATCCTTCTTTTGGACGCTTTATTTTCAATCCAATACCCGCTCTACATTCTATTCGTGTCCCCGTTGTTCGGCCTCAACTTCTTTTTGAACGTCGGAGCGGAATACGTCTCATTGATCACTTTCTTCATCGCGATTCTGTTACTCATCATCCACGAGGTCTCAATGACGGCTTCACGTGAACGGCTATGACAAGAGCGCAACTCATCGGATCTTCAAGCCTGCTGATTGCCATTCCCTACTTTCTACTCGCTCCGAACTGGACGCATGCTGGATTCGTCTGGATAGACGGTACAGCCACCTTGCTCATCATTTCGGCCATCGGTTTCAGCTTTCACATATGTCACAGTCGAGAGTGGACGCGACGACAAGGCATTACTTTCGGGATCGGCTTGCTCACAGCCTATGCTCTCGCGTTTCTATTTCTATTATGGCGAGTCGTCGCATACAACATGAATACGATTTAGGAGGCTACTTATGAAGTTTTACATCGGGTCCGATTTTTATAACATCAATCACGTCCGGCAATTGCGGGACCATTTCATCGAACAAGGCCACACCCATACATACGATTGGACCATGAATGAACGAGCAGCGACAATCGAGGACTTGCGAGACATCGGCGCTAAAGAATTCGAAGCGATTCGTACATCTGATTTTGTCGTCATCTTACTGCCGGCCGGGAAGAGCAGCCACGTCGAACTCGGGATCGCCCTCGGCGCGGACGTACCACTGTTCATCCATGATGCAGCGAATCGGTTCAACGACTTCGAGATGACGAGTACGTTTTATCATCTATCCTCTGTCACTCAATTGACAGGGCCGCTCGAGGCCATCCCTTCACATATCGCCGACCATTTCACAACGGTATACGCAAAGCAGGATACTCTATGATTTTCCCGATTTATTTGGTCGTAGGATTTATCATTCTGCTTCATATCATAACTATGGCCACGATTTATTTCACAGTGTACAAACGACGTCGAACTAACACTGTACAATCAAATCCAGGCCAAGGTGCCGCCATCGCACCGCCTGATAAACTTGCGATTGTCTTATTCATCGTCACTATAGTCGTGAGCGTCTTGATCAGTTATGTTGCAGGATACACCGACGCCTACAAAGCGTATGAACAAGATGTCTGGGTCCTTTCACCGTCTGACATTGAAACATTTTATGCTGAGGTACGAGAAGTTGAAGACGATGCTATTGAAGTCCAAAAGATGTCGTTCGATGACGCAACTGATCAAGGCACGCTTCGATATGAGATTGTGGAAGAACAGGTGAGCATCTATCGACAGGATAAAATCATCCAACTCTCTGACTTGTCTGAAGAGGATTTAATCTCAGTCATCCTGATGAAAGATCGATCGGGGATGACGAGCGTATTTAAAATCGAATTACTTAACGCCAAAAATTGATCCTTCTAAATAGAAGAGTCGTAATCCAATAAAACCGGCTGATTGAGAAAAAACTCTCACTAGCCGGTTTTTATTTGAATCTAAAATCATATTGAATAAGTCCTTATTCAATATGTCTACTCGTTTTCAGCCGAGACAAACATTCCTCTACGACCGAAATAATGACGTCTGGACAATCTAAATGGATTGCGTGCGACGCTTGCTCCGCAATCACAAGTCGGCTATCCGCCGAGAGAATCGTTTGCTAAATGCCCCAGCTATAAGTTATAGATTTCAAGTTTATTTTGAAATCGCTCATACGTATCCAAAATGATTTGAACATCTTCTTGGTAGAGATGACTGATTGTATGCATTGAATCAATCGACACCCACTGCACAGCTGAAATATCTTGATCAATCTGGCTCGACGCCAACGTATCTGTAAGTGCCACAAGATAATAGTGAGTTTGAATGTATTGTCCGCCGTGAGACTAACGTATGATCATATAAGCTGTCGTCAAATTTATTTAAAAAGTATTGGGATGAATTCAGACACCAATTCTGTTGCTTAGTCTATAATCAATAGTTTAGTCTATACTATTACTAGTTGAACTACCCCCACCTACGCCTTGTTTAGAGGTGGAGGATTCCTGAGTTATCCGACCTATCAGTCGGAACCTGATCAGGCTAACCCCGTCGTCCCGACGGTTGGAAGTTGATCGTGTCCGTTTCTTTAGTGCTGATGCCTACTTTGCTTGGTTTTCGCTACTTCGGTCATCTGCTAGGTGAACGTTGAAAATTTTACGTGACAGACGAACTTCCTGCCACAACCCTATATCTTCAGTTTTCAAGGAACGTGACACTTATTTTTTACCTGATTTCAGGAAGTTCAAACACGATGTCGAACCATTGCCGTATCGAAAGACACGCCTGGTTCGAAGGCGATTCATCTCCCACTTTCACTAGGGCTTCGCCCGCGTCGTTTAGAAGTGGGCGTATTCTCGCCTAATTTTGATAAACGAGGAATTTCCGTAAACATGGGGACAACACGAACTCAGAAAGAGGAATGATCATGAATCAATGGACTCAAGAATCAATTAAACTATTCGGGCTCATCTCTTGCCTCATCATCGGCACCATTCTATACGTGTCTCTACTCTTGATGAGTGACGTCGGAGTCATCGGATTAGTCATCTTACCAATCATCGTCATTGCCTCTCTCGCCTTTGGGATGCGGGCAGGATTGACGTTTTCTGTCGCCTTGCTGGCATTCTTGTTTGTCTACTTCTTGTGGTTCGCTCCTATCTATCAAGAAGGAGAAGTTCAGTTTTTCAACTGGAAAGGGCTTAGCTATACAGCTCTCCTCCTCACCATGTCTATCTTGTCCGGCCTCATTCATCAACTCGTGAAGAAGGTCCAGTTGTCACGACATGAGCTAGAAGAACGGGCCCGGCAACTGATCGCCGTCGATCCCGAGACGTGGCTCGACAACTCAGAACGGTTTCAGATGGACGTCAACTCAGAACGAGACCGTCTTATCCGCCATGGTGGTTCCTTCGCGGTCTCGTTTATCCAGCTGCACGAGTTCACGCATTTCGAGGAACGTTATGGACGGACCGAATATGAATGGTTTTTGAATTACTTCAGTGACGAACTCCACATGGCGACAAGACGTACCGATCAAAAATATCGGATCGCACACGATACGTTCGCTATCATTTTCCCGTATACATCACCTGAATCGGCACAAGTCGTCCATGATCGCATCCGTCCGCTGCTCGAACAATATGAACTGCAGAGCGGCGAACACGTTGGATTGACGTATGAGGACACGTTTTATGAAGTGAGTCGAGAGAATTGCAATGCGATCGTCGAGCAAATCCTCTCTAAAGCATCAGCAACTGGCTAGATGGAGAAGACGTGATTGACGGACGTCGCCCATATAGTGTATCAAGCGTTCGTCATGGGTACATCGAGCAAAAAAACATACGAAGACGTCGTCCACGACTTATCCGCAAACGTTGATTGCGCTCAAAGAAGGGAGGTGCGTCGGGACCGTGTCGTTGTTTGAGCAAGATTGCGCGACTCGGCCCGCCTACACTCCTTGGCTCGCTTCGTTATACACTGATCCGACATACCGAGGACAAGGCATTGCTGAAAAGTTGATTGAGTCATTACTTGCCCTTGCAATCGAGTTCGGTCATTCAACCGTCTATTTACGTACAGACAATGCGACCGACTATTACTTGGCGCGTGGATGGCTGCATGTCGAAACAACCGAATCAGGACTCGACATCTGTAAAAGGGATATTTTGAATCAATCGCTCGAGTAAAGGACGTCTCCTTCTGCCGAACGCAACTCATAGTCAACTCCAGTCGACTGTACTTTCGTCAACGTGACCGTACAATCAAACAGCGTGCCCGGCCCGTACGCGACGTCCGGCGTTGCTCGAAAATCGTACGATGCTTCTTCAAACCAGAGCGTCACCCCGCCCTGTTTCGATTGATTGTCGACGACGTAGCAACTTCCGCTCTCCGTCTCATAGCGGCCAAGCGCACGATCATATGTATCGGGTACGGCGAGCATAAAACAAACGATGGCTATTAAAACACTAAATACAGCACCTAGCAGTTTACTCAGTTTACGCTCGCTCCGCCACTGCGATATATACATGAAAGTTGAGAACACACACATGAATCCGACAACCCAAAACGCAATTAATTGTGCCAATCTGATCACCTCTTCCGTAGTATACGAGCACTGCTGAATAATGTTTCATCATCCCACCAGATTAAGGAGTCCTATATGACCCACTTCCTCAAGTTACAATCAATCTCAATTTTAATGGCACTCGTCTTATTGGTTAACATTCAACTACTCGCCAACAGTGGACGGCTGTCCTTGTGGATCGGCGACGCGTATGTACCTGTCATCGCTGTGATCGGACTCACCTCACTCGTCGTATTCGCACGTGTAGCTATCCAGCAAATCGTGCAGTTGACCCCAACACTTTGGAATCTCTTGCTTTATCTCTTATGGCTTCCGTACTTGGCTTTGTTCACGTTTGGCTGGACGCGTATCATCCCTCCTCCTAACGAAGCAGCCTGGCCGACACCGGTCGTCGGTCTATTGATAATCGCCCTCACGCTCACGTTCCCACTCTATATATTCATCGTCCATATGTGGGCCCGCTCCAAACAACCAACGACCTAAAAAACGTGTGCGACCGATTCCGGTTGCACACGTTTTTTACGAGAGTTCCTGGCGTCGCTTCTGCCACGCCACGAGCAAGATACTGATGATGACGAGCAAGAACCACGACGACAACTTGCCGAGGTCGACGAGTGCCCAGCCGCTCAACTGATTCGGATACGCCCAACCGTTATAGAACGTGACGATATTCTCGGCGAACCAGATGAAGCAGGCGATCAAAAAGAAAGCGACGACGACCGGCATCGTGAAACGGCGGTCGTCAAGCCGGTACGTGACGATGGCCCGCCCAAACGTGAGGAAGACGAGACCAATCAACAGCCAGCGCAAATCGAGCCAGATGTGGTGCCAAAAGAAGTTGAAGTAGATGGCAATACCGAGCCCGAAAGCGATCAGCGGTGGTGGCATCTTCAAAAACTCGAGGTCGAGCCGGCGCCACGACTGGACGACGTAACTGCCGACGCTCGCATACATGAAGCCGGCGTAAAGTGGGACGCCAAAAAGTTTCGTCAGCGCCTCGTCGGGATAGCTCCACGACCCCATCTGTACTTTGAACAGTTCGAGGCCGAGACCGATGACGTGGAACCAACTGATGACTTTCAGTTCTTCCATCGTCTCGAGCCCGGTTTTGACGAGCACGACTTGGACGAGCAGGCACCAAATGAGCAGCACGTCATAGCGTGGCAGCGGAAAGTCGAGCCATTTTGTCAGCGCGAGCGCACCGAAGATCGCAACCGGGAAGATACAACTGAGCGCCTGCTCGTAACCGAAAATGAACAAATAACGTAGCCGTCGCATGATGTCACCTACAATTCGATGTATTCATAGAGGAATGACGACTCGCCGTCAAAGAAACGCGGATCGTATAGACCGAGACGTTCATCCTCTTCGACGACGACAACGAACGGGGACCACTGTTTGAGCGTGATCGCTTCTTTATTCTCATCAAACAGCGGCGTCAAGTCGGCATCGTCCGCGCTCGTCAGCTCGTATTCGAGCTCAGGTGTCTGATAGATCGAGTCACTGAAGATCGAGACGGTCTCGTCCGTTTTCGTGACGACTGTGAACTGGGTCGGGATGAACGAGGCCGATAGTGCCACTTCTTCATGCTCGGCGGCGTACGTCTGATACAAGTACGCACCCTGCGCACTTTGAATCAAGACGTGGACAAGGATGGCTGCCCAAGCGTAGCGGTACACCGTATGCCGGACGTCCGCCCGACGCGCGACGAGCCAAGCGACGAGGAAAATCCCCCAATAGACGAAGTCAACGATCGGGATGACGCCGAACGTGACCCGGACGTCGGACAACGGTTCGAAATAACCGGTCCCCCAGGCGTTGAACAAATCGGCCGTATTGTGGATGAACACAGATAAGAGTGCCCACCAGAAATAGCGGACATCGGTCACGTTGAACAGCACGCGGACGAGTATGTAAATCAGTAACGCGAACAGCGGCACGAGGAAAATCGAGTGGGTGATGCCGCGATGCCACATCTGATACATCCCTTCCGTATCCCACAGCCGCGATATGACGTCACTGTCCGGAATCTGACTCCCGACGAGTGTTGTCACGAACAGCGCCCGCTTTTCATTTTTTTGTAGTTCACGCTTGTCGGCCGCCCCGTAGAGCGTCAAACCGAACAACGTATGTGTGATCGTATCCATGCAACACCTTCTTTCTGTTTTGAAAAGACATCCCCCTCATCGCGAGGCGGATGTCTGTCCATACTTTATTTCTCTTGGTCCATTTTCATGGCGCGTCTTGCGACGACGGCGACAAAAATGACAGCGACAATCGGAATGATCAAAGGCATCCAATTCAACATCCGCCTGTCCCCCTTCTACAAGTGTCGCAAGCAGTATATCACAGTTTCAAATCAATCGTTTTAGTGGATGCTCGCCTTGGCGTAACGGCCTGCCATCGACTCAATCGTTTCACGCATATGGTCGCGCAGCGTGATCGGTTCGAGCACCTCGACTTGCGTGCCGAGCGACAGGAGCCAGAAGACGAAACCGTCTGATACGGCCGCGTCGAAGCGGATGAGGAATCGTTCCTCTTCACGTGTGATCGATACATCTTCCCCGAGCTTGTCGAAGATGACCGGGAGCACCCGCTCATCGACGGCAAGAATGATCTCCTCATCGAGCCCGTTATACATGTTAAACGATTTTTGGAAGTAATCGTCCGCCAGATGATGCTTCAGGCGCGGCGTGTCGTCCTCGACGATTTCCGAATTGACGATGCGATCGACACGATAGTTGCGAATCTCCCCGATCGATTCGTCGATGCCGATCAAATAGTACTGCTCATGGTTCCAGTGTAGGTCGATCGGATTGACGACGTAGCGCTCGCCGTCACGGCGGAGCGGGAACGTGCGTTTCGTGACGTCAAAGCCGACGACGTCCGTGTATTGGAACGAGATCGCCTTCTGTTCTTGGATCGCCCGTTGGATGCGGTCGATATGGTACGGAATCTGTCCATGCTTTTTCTTCGGTGTCTTGATGATCGACTGGAGCGTCTCCGCTTCCGGGATGCTCGTCAGCTTCTGGAGCTTCTCGACGATACTTTCCGTCACATCTTCCGAGATGAACTTGGCCGCGACGATCGCATCGACCATCATGCGAAGCTCGTGAATTTCAAACAGACGGGCCGAATGCCAGTATTTTTTGGCGAGACCGTTCTTTTCAAGCTCATCCTGCACCTCGAACCCCGAATCGGTCAATGCTTGAATGTCGTCTTTCACCGATTTTTTTGCTAACTTAGAAGTATCTCCAATTGTCGATAAATATTCGAGCAAGTCTTCTAACGTCTTTGGATGATTGTCATCTGTGTGGCGTTCGAAAAACCGTCTCACCTCGAGTAACCGTTCTCGGTTGTTCACGGTTTAATCCCCTTTCAGTTCTCTATATGTATGATGTATAAACAGACATTATCATGTAATTTCCATGAAATAAAGTTATTTTCCATTACAATTCATTTAAGGAGGCGCACGCCGCTGTGAAACACTATGCCCATGTCAACGGCACGAAAATCGAATATATGGACCGCGGTCATGGTCCGGTCGTCATCTTGATTCATGGGACCCAATCGTCGAGTCTAGAACCGTACCATGTGGACCGTCTCGTCTTGTCCGGCTTCCGGGTCATTGTCCCATCACGGCCTGGATACGGTGAGACTCCGTACTCATTTTCGGCCACGCCGCAACAGTTCGCAGGACACTTACGGCGCTTGATGGAAGTCATGGCCATCGACCGCTATCACATCTACGGCATCTCGGCAGGTGGGCCAACGGCGATTGAGCTCGCTTCTAACAATGAGCGGACGGCGAGTTTGACGCTCGCTGCCGCCGTGACGAGCGTAGTCGACTTCCCGTACCGTGATTACGTCAGCCGAAACGTCGCCCAGCCCGCGTTCATCATGGCGCAATATGCGATGAAGTACTTCGTCTTTAAAGCGCTTCAAAAGCAACCGTTCGAGGCGACGGCGCGGATGATCGAATCGACGAGTCTGCTCGCGCTTGACGTCATCCGGGACGAAGTGACGCCGTACGATATCTTCTTATTGAAGCGGGTCGCGAGCCAGATGGCGTTCGGGCTCGGTGCCCAGTTCGATCTTAGGCAACGTGTCCCCGCCGAGGCGTTACGCGGGGTGACGTGTCCGACGTACATCGTCCATTCGAAGAACGACAAGGCCGTCCCGGTCCGGCATGCGTTCTACGCGAAGCGGCTTATCCCGCACGCCCAAATTATCATTTTGAACAGCCCCGGCCACTTGATTTGGATCGGCCGCCACGCCCGGAAGAGCGAACAGCAGATCGAGCGCTTTATCCGCTTCAACTCGTGAGACACCTGAGGTCAGGTGTCTTTTTTCAATCCGTCTCAAGCAGTTCAATCAACTCGTCCGTCACGTCAGCCGGGACGAGGTAAACCGTGTTCGTATCGTTTACGTTCATCAGGCTAGTCGGTTTACCAGATTCCCCAATCCAGACGTAATAGCGGTCTGTCTTATCACTCGTATATCGAACTTCCACATCATATTCGGGTGTCGCCATATTCACGATTCCTGGTTGTTCGTCAGCGTTTCGAATCATGTCCGCAAACACTTTGACGTCTTCGAGTCTGTCGTACGTGACGACGGCCCGCTCCTGGAACCGACCAAAGTCGACCGATTCAGCGATACGGACTTGCGCGATGTCTTCCGCAACCAGTTCGCTCGTTTCGCACCCTCCCATCAAGCCGACGGTCAAGGCCGCCAAACCTGTCATCCATTTATCCCGACGTTTCATCTAGTCTCACCTCCGCATGTTGTCTTGTATCTATACGAGAGACGCGTGTGATTGGTTTCATGGGGCAAAAAAAACCTTCTTATATACCGCTTCAGTCGTCAATCCCGAGCGTACGAATCAGCCGGTCCGTGACGTCCGCCGGCACTTTGTATACGAGATGCGTTTGCGAGACGTTCATCAGTACACTCGGTGACCCGACTCGACCGAGCCAAAGATAATAGCGTTCCACGTCATCGCCCTTGTAACGGATTTCGAGATCAAAATCCGGTTCATTGTGAATCGTTTCGCCCGTAAACTCATCAGCATTTCGAAGCATGTCCGCGAACACTTTAATGTCACTTAATCGATTCAACTCGATTAAAAATTGTTCACTGAATCGCGTCCTCCCTGAGGACTCAGCGATTTTCACCTGATCCATCTCTTCAGCGTCAATCGCCTTGAGTCGTTCTCTGCCATATCCATATGGCAACGTGATCCGCCTTACTTCTTTCATAAAATCAAACAGTCGGTCCACAATTACATCACTCCCAAGTTTATGATTATCCTTTCATACGCAAAAAGTGAGCGCTTGGTTTCACTTGCATTTCGGAATTATAATCTTCGTTTCTTCATGCTTCGTTCTAAAAAGATTGGCAACATGTTCAATCCAATCGAGATGCTCGTCAGTACCCACCAAGCTCGCCCCATGCCAGGTACGACATCCGCCAACGCACTCCAATCCTCCGCTTCGACCCAGACAGATAAATAACTATAATCCGCGCACACCGTCAACGCGGTCAGCGACAAGGCAATCGCCATCGGCAGCTTGTAGTCTCTCCCGACACTGAACGTATACAAGTTGAACAGCGTCGCCGCAATCGCAAGTAATCCAAATATGATCCACATTGTCCTATCGTCTCCTATTGTTTGATATGTAAGTTATTACCTATTCCCAGAATAACACACGCAAGGAATGAAACAGTCGGATTTATAGGACAACAAAAAAGCCGGGCCGAAGCCCAGCTCTTCCTTATTGATACGTCCAACCTGTCAGACTTGCGACCGCACCCACGTAGCGCAACTGCTTCTCGAGCTCGCTCGGGAACACGCGGAGCGTGGCGACGGCCTCGCCGTCATTGACGAAGCATTCGACACTCGACGAGTCGACGAACACATGAAGTGATTCGACGGCGATCGTTTTCGTCCGTGTCGTTCCGAACTCGGTCGCGAACGGCTCACCGGCGTTCGTCCGGTCGATCGTCAATTCATGCGTCGCTGCATCATAACGGATGACGAGTGACTCATTCCCGACTTGAAGCAGGTCGAGCGTGAAGTCAGATCCGTCCGTTTTCAGCTCGAGCTCGTAACGGTCCGGTGTCGAAGTTTCAATCACCGTACCGGATGCGTTGACGAATTCGTCTTGGCGCAGCTTCGTCATCGCTTGCACCGGACGCTGTTTGAGCGCCCCGTCCTCGAGCGAGAGTTCACGCGGTAACGTCAAGGCGTGGGCCCAGCCGTAGCGGTCCGTCGGGTAGTCAATCTCCGGCAAACCCATCCAACCGACAAGTACACGGCGGCCTTCATGTTCGGTCGTCTGTGGTGCGTAGAAGTCGAACCCGAAATCGAGCTCTTCGAACGCGCCGTGTGTGAACGTCAACGTCTCGACGTCGAGTTTGCCGATCAAGAATCCAGACTGATAGATGTTGTGATAACGGTGGCCTTCCGGCTCGATGCCTTGTGGCGAGAAGACGAGGACGTGTTGACCGTTCAGTTCGAACACGTCGGGGCATTCCCACATGTAGCCGAACGGGTCGAGACCCGTTTTGACTTCGCCGAGGAACGTCCAGTCGTTCAAATCAGCTGAACGATACAAGACGACACATCCCGTCTCGTTATCACGCTGCGCTCCGACGATGGCGTAATAGACATCGTTCTCGAGCCACACTTTCGGGTCACGGAAATGTTCCGTGTACCCGGCCGGTACGTCCGGGATGGCGACGTTCCGGCGTTCGATCTTGCCGTCTCGTAGCACGCCGATGATTTGCGAGGCGTGACGCGTCCAGTCGTCCGTCCGGTGGTTGCCGGTGTACATGACGTGGAGTTCACCGTCCTTCACGAAGCCGCTGCCCGAATAGGCACCGTGTGAGTCTTCGGTCGTCTCCGGGACTAACGCCACCCCGCGGTCCGTCCACGTGACGAGATCGGGTGATGTGACATGATACCAATGCTTCAGACCGTGTACCGGTCCGAGCGGGAACCACTGATAAAACATGTGATACTCCCCGTTGTAATACGTGAATCCGTTCGGATCGTTCAGGAGTCCTGTCGGCGGTTGGATATGGTATCCGAACCGCCACGGGGAAGCGGCCGTCTTCGTGCGGAGCGTCTCCATCTCGAGGGCACTCACGTCACGTAACGAGCGGTAACGCTCTGCCTTCGTCCAACTCATACAATCACTTCCTTTTTCTTAAGCTGCTTGTTTGACTGCTTCTTTTTTCGCTTGGCGTTTCGCAAGGACGAACGTCAATCCGAATGCGACCGCGAACGAAATTGCCATGCCGATAATATACGACACGATCGATGCCGGTGCGATCGAGATGATCCCTGGAAGACCTGCCGCACCGAGGGCGACGGCGAGGACTTCACGACCGACGATGAACGCCGAGGCGATCCCAGAACCGATGATGGCGGCGATGAACGGATAGCGCAGTTTCAAGTTGACCCCGAACATGGCCGGCTCGGTGATACCGAGTAGTGCCGAGATACCTGATGCCGAAGCGACACCTTTCATCTTCTTATCGCGTGTCAAGAAGAAGACGGCAAGCGTAGCCGCGCCTTGAGCGACGTTTGACATGGCCGCGATCGGGAAGATGAACGAACCACCTGTGCGCGCGATATCGGCGAGAAGTTGCGTCTCGATGGCGATGAAACTGTGGTGCATCCCTGTGATGACGATCGGGGCGTACAAGAGACCCATGACGAGACCACCGAAGAAGCCCAGCGAGTCATACGTCCAAACGAGCGAATCGATGATCAAGTTACCTGCTTCACGCGTGATCGGTCCGACGAATGCGAACGTGACGAACGCCGTGATGAGGAGTGTAAGCAGCGGTGTGAGCAAGATGTCGAGTGATACCGGCATAAATTTGCGGATGTTGATCTCAAGTTTCGATAAGATATAAGCCGAGACGAGGACTGGTAACACTTGTCCTTGGTAACCGAGCTTCTCGATCTCAAAGCCGAGAATGTTCCAAACCGGGATGTCACCGACCGTCGCTTGTGCGTAGGCGTTGACGAGATCCGGGTGGACCATGATCATCCCGAGCGCGGCGCCGAGATATGGGTTGCCCCCGAACCGCTTGGCGGCGGAGAACCCGATCAGGACGGGTAAGAAGACGAAGGCGGCGTTGGCGAACGTGTTGATCATCGCGGCGAGATCGGCGATACCAGGGTACTGGTCGATCAGCGAGCTGCCGTCGAAGAACAAATCAGGTGCCGTGAGCAAGTTGTTGATCCCCATCAAGAGACCGCCGGCGACGATGGCCGGGATGATCGGTACGAAAATATCAGATAGCATCTTGACGAACTGTTGGAGCGGGTTCATCTTCTTCGCCCCGGCCGACTTGACGTCGGTCGTCGACATGTCACCGAGACCTGTCAATTCGGCGAATTCGGCGTACACTTTGTTGACCGTACCTTGGCCGATGATGACCTGATACTGGCCGCCTGTCGAGAACGTTCCTTTGACGACGTCAAGTGCGTCGAGTTTTTTCTCATCGACTTTCGACTCGTCGTTTAGGACGAGGCGGAGCCGGGTCGCACAGTGGGCCGCGGCGGCGACGTTATCTTTTCCGCCGACCGCTTCTAAAATCGCTTCTGCTTCTTGTCTGTAGTTCATTCTGATTTCCCTCCTAGCGCTTCAAGCACACGTTGTTGTGATGGTATGGCCGGAATCGCGCCGTAAGCGGTGCATGTAAGCGCGCCGGTCACGTTCGCATATTCGATATCCTTTAGTAAACGAGCGTCATCGACCCCGAGTGTCGCTAAGCGATACAAGTAGGCACCGACGAAGGCGTCACCCGCTCCCGTCGAATCGACGCTGTCAATCTTCACCGACGAAATCACGTTGTTGCCGTCTTTCGTGGCGATCAATGTCCCGCGCGAGCCGAGCGTGATGGCGATCCGTGTCGCACCTGTTTCGAGAAGTGACGCGACCGCTTGATTTAAATCGTCATGCCCGGTCAAAAGTTGCGCTTCCTCTTCGCTCAACTTCACAAAATCGGCTTCTCCGATAAAGTGGAGCGAGTCTTGTTTAAACGCGTCGATATCTGTGACGAGCGCGTCCCGGTAGTTCGGGTCGAACGAGACGAACAAGCCGTCACGCTTGGCGAACTGTAACAGTTTGAAGTAAGCATTCTTCAACTCACCGTCTAGCAGTGCCGTCGCTGAACCGAAATGGACGATGTCACCTGGCTTGAACGCGGTCAAGTCGATCGCTTCGAACGCATAGTCGCCGTCACTCCCACGACGGAACGTGAAGTCGCGCTCCCCGTCCGCTTGGATCGAGACGAAAGCGAACGTCGTGTCACCCTGTTCGACTAGATTCTCGACGCCGACGCCGTTGTCGACGAGCGTCTGTTTTAAAAATTGTCCGAACGGGTCGGCTCCGACCTGTCCGAGAAAACTTGAGCGTCCCCCATGTTTACTGACGACGGCGGCCACGTTCGCCGGTGCGCCACCTGCTTTCTTCACGAACGTCGTCCCATTGACGAGATCGCTCGACGCGTCTTCACAAACCCAATCAATCAATAGTTCACCAATGCAATGTACGGTGTTCATCCGTCCACCTCCATGTTTGAATGTATTGCTTCGTATCATTTATCGAACCGGTTCCATAAACAAATAAAAAATGTTGCGGAACCGGTTCCGCAACACAAATGTAAACGATTTAATTCAACATGTCAACGCTTTCTCGCAATTTTAATTCAAAAGTTGTGAACGTTTTCATCGGGGTGGCTTCACCTGTCAGCAACTGGAGGATCATGTCAGCCGCACGAGACCCGGTCCGTCGATATGGAAGGTGAACCGTCGTCAGCGATGGATGCAATACTTCTGTGAAATCATACCCACCGAAACCGCTGACCGAGATGTCGTCCGGCACTCGTTTGCCGCCGTTCGCTAACCCTTTCAAGACACCTAGCGCGATGTTGTCGGTCGCACAAACGACGAGCGTCGCGTCCGTCACGTCGGTCGCGAGCTGCTCACCGATCGGGATGGCGTCGTCGATTCTGAACGTCGTCGTCATCGAACGGACGACGGCGCCAGCTTCATTGAACGCTCTCAAAAATCCGTCACGACGGGCTTGTCCGACGGCGATATCATCCTCTGCCACCCCGACATAGATGATGTCCCGGTGCCCCCACTCCATGAACTGTCGCCCGAGCGCATAAGCCGACTCATTGTCCGGGTAGACGAGGCTATGCACGCTATCGTGCTGCTGACCGATCAACAGGACCGGGATTTGAATCGCTGCGATCGCCTGTAGATGCGCTGGCGTCACCGTCGTCCCGAGCCAAATGATGCCGGCCACTTTTTGTTTGGCCAAGTTATACAGTTGCTCGATCTCACGCTCGGTCTGTTGGGCCGTGTTGACGACGAGCATCTGATAGCCGTACTCGGTCAAGCGTTCGTCAATCCCCATCATCGTCCTTGAAGCCGCGTACGAATCGAGCCGTGGGACGATGACGCCGATCATTTTCGTCTGCTTCGACTTCAAACTTTGGGCGAACTGGTTCGGTTCATATTTCGTCTCACGGATGACCCGCTCGATTTTTTCACGGGTCACCTTCCCGACCGACCCGCCGTTCAAATAGCGGGAAACGGTACTTTTGGCGACCCCGGCGAGCTTGGCAATATCATTGATCGTCACTTGTTTCATCTCAAAACCTCCATACGAAAAAACTGACGCGCTAGACGCCGTCAGTTCAGTGGTTCATCACGTATCGTTTTTTAAAGTTTAAATAATAAAGTCCGTTGCGTTTCTCGAAGCCGTTCTTTTCAAGGACGCGACGCATCGCATCTTTATGTGGACTCGTCGGCGGAATGCCGGCGCGGACGGTATGACCGTCTTTTAAATCGGATTGCTCAAGCGCGAGGCGCAATCCTTCTGTCGCATAACCTTTATCTTTATACGGGTCAAACACCATCAAATCGAGCTGATAGACGCGAGCAAGCTTGAGAAGCAGTACTTTACCGACGATTTGTCCGTCTTGAACAAGGTCGAAGTAAAAGTCCTCCCCATAACTATGCTCATCGGCCGTGTATACATGCTCGGCCCCCATCTCGACGAAAATACCTTTTAATTCTTCGGCTGAGATGCCGTAAGAGCTTTGACCATATTTCTGAAAATGTTCATATTCGATCTCATCGATCTGGCGAATAGGTTGACGCACGATTTTCATCCCGTGCCCTCCTTAACAGTTATTCCAACGTCTTTCCAAACTCATTATATACGAAGCGCGTCACGAAGCGCAAAAGATAACCTAAATCAGACCGGTTCGATATGAATGTGGACTGAATCGACGGCGTGGTGTTTATCGAGTTCCCGTTCGATATCGTCACAAAGCGTGTGGGCCTCGTCGACGGTCAAGGCACCGTCAACGGCGATCGTCACGTCGAGCATGACGTGGTTACCGAGATGCCGGCCTTTGATCTCCCGAACTTCTTTGACGGTATCGAAATGTTGAATCGTCTCTTCATAAGACTCGACGAGATCAGGCGGGAACCCGTCAGACAGTTGATGCGTCGCATCGAGAAAGATTTGGATGGCGGTGCGGATGATGAGTCCGGCGATGACGACCGCGAGCACTGTATCCATCCACGGCAGCTTAAAGTAAGCGAACAAGACGCCGAGCGTCGCACCGATCGAGATCAAGGCGTCGGCCAAATTGTCTTTCGCGGCCGCTTTCAGCGCGAGTGATTTGGTCTGTTTCGCCAAGTTCAAATTGTAGCGATGGACACCGTACATGACGATCGCACTAAAGAATGCGACGACGGCGGCGAGCGGGTTCGGCTCGACGTAGACACCGGCGAGCAGATTGGCGATGCTGTTCAATAATACGAACACCCCGACCGCGACCATGATGAGCGAAGCGACGAGCGCCGCAATCGTCTCCATCTTCGCATGCCCATACTTATGTTCAGCATCCCGCGGCGTTGCCGCCACACGAATCCCGATATAGACGGCAATTGATGCGATGACGTCGGTCGTATTGTTGAAACCGTCGGCGAGCACGGCTTCCGAATTGTAAATATAGCCGAAGACGACTTTGAGGACAGATAAAATCAAATAAGTCGTGATTGATAAAATGGCTCCTTTGAGCGCTTTTGGTGGATGATTTGTCGAATGCATCCGCCCACCTCCTTTTTAGCTAGGTTAGTATACCAGTTGTTCTTCGTGTGGGCATAGAGAAACAGTGTTTCCCGAAGTCAAAATAAATGGAATATATTCCCGGTAGTTTCGTCTTCCGAAAATTATGGTAAAGTAAACAAGAAGAGACCCTTGTGGTTAAACCGTAAAAGAGGTGAAACATATGTTCACAGAACGTGATGGTATTAAACTTCGTTTGGAACAAATTGACAGATTGTTATCCGATTTGAATCGTGAAGCGAAACAATTGATGGTACGCTTACGCGAACTTGATGCGAGTGGTGAGAGCCCACAAGAAGCGTCACTTAAGCCAGAAGATCGTGATACGCTCAAAACGTCGATCGATGAGACGCTCGAAGCGCTCCAAACCCGCTCGAAACGCCCGATCAACCCGAACGATGAGAAAAAGAAAGAACTCGCCTCGAACAAGGCGCTCATCGACGAGTTGTCAGATCTACTCAGTAAGAAAAAATGAGACGCCACCGCGTCTCATTTTTTAAGTAAGGAGATTAAATGATGTATATCGTCACAACTTGTCTACGACCGACTGAAACAATCATTCATAAGGCAAACGAGCACTCCTTGCTACACGATGTACCGTTCGTCTCGCGGCGAAAGCATTCAATCGAGACGTTGATGACCCGGTATGGTGCCGCCGTCCTCGTTTTCGATAAGCGCCGCGTTGAGTATACGCCGCTCGGCGCCAAAGAGCCGTTCTTCTTCCATCCATCAAGCTCGGTCTTCCGTGTCAAGCAACTGCTTCGTGACGGCAACGACCCACTGATCGATGCGGCCGACCTTCAACTCGGAGACCGCGTGCTCGATTGTACACTCGGACTCGGTTCCGACAGTATCGTCATGAGCCACGCCGTCGGCCCGAGCGGTCGCGTCGTCGGCCTCGAGAGCGAATTCATCACAGCGACACTCGTCAAAGAAGGCATGTCGGTCTGGGAAGAGAAAGAGAACGCTTTGAATGAAGCGATGCGACGCATCGAGGTCGTTTGGACCGACGCCCTCACTTATTTGAAAAATTGTGCGGATGACGAATTTGAAGTCGTCTATTTCGACCCGATGTTCGAAAAAACGATTTCAGAATCAGTTCATCTGAACCCGTTACGAGCGTTGGCAAACGAAGCGCAGTTGTCAGATGAACTGATTCTAGAAGCCAAACGCGTTGCGAAAAACAGAATTGTCCTAAAAGCACATTATGAGAGCCCGGCTTTCGAAAAGTATGGATTTAAGCGACTTTCACGCAAAACTTCGAAGTTCCATTATGGATATATCGAAAAAGAGACTCGTTCGGATTAGGTAATTTGACTTAATCGGGACGAAAGTCTCTTTTTTCTTATTTTTCATAATTATTATTTTCTGAATATTGACATTAATCAGACACAAGTTTAACGTTTACATCAAGCTCACACAATTTCCCATTATTTTTACAGGAGGTCAGTCCAAATGAAAAAACGTTCCATCCGTCGTACGACGCTCGCCGTCGCGCTGACATCGGTCATGAGCGTCAGTGCGATCCCGGCCGTCGGTGCCGCTCCACTTGCCGCTTCACCGTTACCAACCGCAACAAATACTGCCCCATTCGATCACAATATCATCGATGAGGATCGTCTCGCCAAAGCGCTCGAAAAGCGTGGCGTCATCAAAAAAGGGCTTTCAACGAAAGAGCGACAGAAAGCCGTCGACGCGTATATTAAAAAGAAGCAAGGTACAGCGCAAGATGCCCACGATCACAAACATGATGACAAATTGAATGACAAAGCGGCGAAAGCGAAAGAGAAGATACATAACCAATTCGAAAAAGAATCGAAACGTCTCCTCGACAAAGCGAAAAAAGGTCAAGGCAATTATCGAAAAGGCAAACCGAATGGCCAAATCAAAGTCGATCCGGCCAAAGCAACGGGCTATAACGGTGCGGTTCGTGAAGACAAAGTGCTCGTCCTCCTCGTCGAGTACAGCGACTTCAAACATAACAACATTGTCCAAGATCCCGGTTATATGTATAGCGACAATTTCAGCAAAGAACACTACGAGCAGTATATGTTCGGTGATAAGTCGTTCGAACTGTTCAACGGTGAGAAAGTTCAGACGTTCAAACAGTATTATGAAGAACAGTCTGGCGGCAGCTACACAGTCGACGGTACTGTCTCTGAATGGTTGACCGTACCAGGTACGGCGAAAGACTACGGCGGTGACAATCCGGCCGGCGGGAATGACAACATTGGTCCAGGTCCCCGTCAACTCGTCAAAGACACATTGAACGCGGCGGTCGCTTCAGGAATGGACCTCGCCGAATACGATGAGTATGACTTGTATGACCTCGACGGCGACGGCGACTTCAACGAACCGGACGGCTTGGTCGACCACTTGATGATCATTCATGCTGGTACCGGCCAAGAAGCAGGCGGCGGAGTCCTCGGTGACGACGCGGTCTGGTCACACCGTTGGGTACTGGATGGCGTATATGGTGTTGAGAACACGACGGCTGACGTCCCATATTGGGGCGGTAAAATGGCCGCATACGATTACACGATCCAACCTGAAGACGGAGCGGTCGGCGTATTCGCCCACGAATTCGGTCATGACCTCGGTCTTCCTGACGAATATGACACGCAGTACACAGGCCAAGGCGAGCCGGTCCAATCATGGTCGATCATGAGCGGCGGCAGCTGGGCTGGTAAAGTGGCAGGAACGGAGCCGACGAGCTTCTCGCCACAAAACAAGGAATACTTCCAAAAATTGATGGGCGGCAACTGGGCCAACATCACGGAAGTCGATCTTGAAGACATCACTGAGCAAGGTTTCGTCTCGAAGCTCGATCAATCGGTGACGAAATCGAACAACCCAGGGTTGTTGAAAGTCAACCTTCCGGACAAGAAAGTGAAAGGTATTGAACCTGAGTTCGGACAGTACTACTACTACTCGACAAAAGGTGATAACTTGCACACTGAACTCGTGACACCAAGCGTCAAGCTCGGTGCTGACGGCACACTCGCCTTCGATACACGGTTCGATATCGAATATGATTACGATTACTTGTACGTCAAAGCACTGAGCGGCGGCAAAGAAGTCGTCCTTGACGTCTATGGTGACGACAACACCGGAAATGACGCCGAGTCGACGAACGGCGCATGGGTGAACAAATCGTACGACTTGTCACAGTTCGCCGGTCAAGACGTCCAGATCGTGTTCGAATACGTGACAGACGGCGGTCTCGCCCTTGAAGGATTCGCCCTCGACAACTTGGCGATCACGTCAGACGGACAGACGCTTCTCGCAGATGACGCGGAAGGTGCTGAGGCGGTCACGCTCGACGGCTTCGTCAAGTCGGACGGTTATGACACGAAACCGCACTACTACTACCTCGAATGGCGTAACCACGCAGGCGCTGACACGGGTCTCTTGAACGGCCGTGGCGTCAAGTACAACACCGGTCTCGTCGTCTGGTATGCCGACGACTCGTTCTCGGACAACTGGGTCGGTATCCACCCGGGTGAAGGTTTCCTCGGAGTCGTCGACTCACATCCAGAGGCACTCATCGGTAACTTGAACGGCAAAGAAACGGTTTCAGGCAGTACGCGCTACCAAATTGCGGACGCGGCGTTCAGTTTAGACAAAACGCTCGCTTGGTACCTCGATTCTCCGAGCCGCGGAATTTACGACTACAAGGCACAATCTGGCGTGAAACAGTTCAATGACGCCAACACGTACATCAATTCGCTCATCCCGGATGCGGGCCGTAAGCTTCCACAATACGGACTCGTCGTCGACGTCGTCGGCGAAGCGAAAGACAATTCGGCTGGAGCTGTTTGGGTCCGGACGAAGTAAGCATGATTTGTTTGACCCTCGCCCTTCTCATCAAGAGAAGAACGGGGGTCTTATTATTCTAAAAAAGCTTGAATTTTCAAGTGAGACTGTGTAACATATTAGTTGTAACGCCTCTGTAGGTTAGTGGCAGACCTCAGCAATGGTAATGCTGCAGCACGAGTTCGATTCTCGTCGGAGGCATCAACTGAATCCGTTTTACGGAGCGATAAAAGCACTTTCTCGAAAAATAGAGAAAGTGCTTTTTATTGTATCTAATCCGATTTGATATTCCAATAAATGGTATAATGGGTAAATACATATATAAAGGAGACTAGATATGAAACATATCCCCATCTTACTTGCTGCCGTCACCTTATTGGCCGCCTGTTCTGAACAGACGACAGATCGTGCGTCTGACTCAGCCCAAAGGAATGAAAATGTCGTGATCGATGTATCTGAGACGCAACCCTTCTCCGAACCTGTCCCGACCGAAAAAGAAGTCTCGATATTTTTAGGCTATCTCCAGTCATTGAGCAGTGATACGCTCGGTGCGCTGCGTCAATCCGAGCAATCCATCTTCGCCTGTGGGACGTCTTGTGAAGACCGTCCGCTCGAAGAAATCTCTACTCAAATCGACAGTAACCGTGAAGAGCTTGAATCAATCCGTGCCGATATTGATGAAATTCTTCCGGCGCTTGACCACCTTGTGTCATCTGACGTATCAGGAATCGACCGTGAAGGACTGACCAACGTATTGAACGAATTCACATCCGTGAGTGAGGCGTTGACGCATTTTTTAGAAGCTGACGATTGGTCATTTTGGGAAGAAGCCCGGACCCAATTGAATAGCATGTCATCGACCATAAAAGGCATCGCTATTTATCTAAGTGGTGTGTGACATTATATCAACTACATAGGCTGCTCTCATCCAAACTCGGGTGAGGGCTTTTTTTCTTACAGTCATGGAAACTGTCTTGACACGTCTCCGGTTCCTCTATAAACTTGAAAAGTTGAATTGAATGATTTTTCGGAAGGAGCATGACAGATGCTGAATGAATGGTTATGGATCCCTTCTGCCCTGCTCACGCTCGGTCTCCTCGTCCTCAGCTACAAGCTGTTCGGACGGGTCGGACTGTACGCCTGGATTGCGATGGCCTCGGTCGTCGCCAACATCCAAGTGACGCAGCAGATTGTGATTGGTGGTTTCATCTTCACACTCGGGAACATCGTCTACGGTTCCCTTTATTTAGCGACAGACATCTTGAACGAGAAACATGGCCGTCACGCTGCCCGCAAAGGCGTCTGGCTCGGGTTCTTCATCTTGATCGTCTCGACGGTACTCATGCAGTTCGCCTTGCTTTACGAACCGTTTGAAGAAGCGCTCTATATGCATGAGAGCTTCGAGGCGTTGTTCTCGATGCTCCCGCTCATCACGCTCGGCAGTCTCGCGGCGTACCTCGTCTCACAACTGTTCGACGTCTTCATCTATTCGAAGATTCGGGCGAAGACGGGTGAGAAGAAACTGTGGCTCCGGACGACGGGCTCGACGGTCGTCTCACAGTTGATCGATACGCTCACGTTCTGTACGATCGCCTTTTGGGGAATGGAATGGGACATCTGGTGGAACATCTTCGTCACGACGTATGTCGCGAAGTTCATCATCGCCTGGATGGCCACGCCGTTCATGTATTATGCGAAGCGGACCGAACCACAAGACGACGAGACGGAAAAAGCAGCCTAATAAAAAACCGCAACCTCAACGGGTTGCGGTTTTTTCTCGGATTTGCAGACGCACCGCGTAAGGCCGTGCATCTTCGAGTGACGACGTCTCCCGACAAACAGTGAGTGCCATGTAAGCGTCGATAGCGAGCGCTTCGATGGTCTCGTCCGTCGTCTCGACCTCAAGTATGGTGTAGGGCGGCAGATGTTCGAGCTTGACCCACTGCCCGTGCAGGTTCTTCACATAGATGATTGGTTCGTCAATCGAGTAACGTCGGAGTAAATCAGACACGTTCACGCGATCCCCTCCTTAAACCAAACCTTTATCCTCATTATAGAAAGCGCTTACGATTCTGTAAACCGTGCTTCCCGAAAATTTGGCGGTCCAACGCTTCAAAAATCGTGAAATCGAACCGATAATCTAGTAGAGAAATGAGGTGAACCGATGCGTTATCGCCGACAAGAAACGTTCCGCTATATTTTACCGAACCCCCGTTTCATCCCCTACCGCCTCGTATGGGAAGACAAGGAGTTGCATGACGGTGAAGGCATGCTGCTCAACATTAGTGCCCACGGCTTGAAGTTGCGCTGCGACTACTTGTTCCCACTGTCGGAAGGGCTGAAAGTTCAGGTCGTGCTCGACCTCGTTCCTTTAATCCAATCAATCGAATTGACTGGTCACGTCCGTCACCGTAGTCAAATGGGAAGCATGTACGATTACGGGATCCGTCTTGAAGCGAATTCAGAAGAAGCCCAACAGCTCGTGACGATGATCAAAGCTTATGCAAGAGAGAACCAATGAGAACGTGTCGTCAGACACTTCTCATTTTTTGTTCGTCCGATAACAGGGTATACTAATGACAACAGAGACAGATTAGAGGTGTAGCCATGACTAGAAAATTTTTATTGATTCCTTGGGCCGCCGCGATCGCCATCGCGCTACTCGGTCCTAACACCCCGTTCTCGAGCCGGTTCTTGCTCGACTTCCTGACGTACAATACCGATGCCTATGAAGGATATTCTTTGTCCCTCTTTAGCGTGCTAGGCGTCTACCCGCTCGCGCTGTTCCCGCTGCTTTGGTCGGAAGTGAACCAACTGCGGCCGAATCCACTCCTACCGGCAGCAACCGGTTTTGTCGTCGGAGGATTCATCATCGCTCCGTATCTCGCGTTCGCACGGCAGTCGCCCTACCCGACGCCAATCAAGCCGTTGCCGACGAGACTGCTCGGGGTCGTGTTGCTCCTCGTCACGATCGGTTTATTCATCGCTGCCGTGATGACTGGGAACGTCGCACAGTATTGGTCATACGTCGAACAGAATCAATTCGTCCGCACGATGACGGTCGATTTCTTCTTGCTCGCCTTCGTCCAAATGACATTGATGACCCGGGATGCGAAGCGCTATAAGATGAGCTTGTGGCCGCTCCCGTACATCCCGCTATTCGGTCTATTGTTTTGGCTCATCATTCGTCATAAGCAACCGTTCAACGAGGCGCCGCCGCGACGGCCGAAAGTGGTTTGATGCTGTACTTGAGAGTGGGTTTCCCAAAACCCACTCTTTCCTTTATACTAGAGCGAGAGTTTATCTAGAGAAAGAAGGGTCAAATCCAATGAGATTTTTTAAAGTAATGACACACACGAACGACAAGGGAGAAGACGTCATCCTAAGCGAGTATTTCAAAATCGCCGACAAACAGGCTGAACAATTCCTCAAAGATACGTTAGAGCTCGACATGTTCGACGAGAAAGTGACGCTCAAAGAGTGCCAAGTCGCGAAAGACCGGTGGGAATGCCCGGTCGGTGACTTCGTCGTCGTCGAATACTTCAATGAAAAAGAGTTTGATAAAATGAACGAGTATCGTGTGGTCGCACCGAAAAAGTGATCCACAGCAAAGGCGACTTTCCCATTTAATCGGGAAAGTCGCCTTTTTATCGTTCGAGTCATCGACGTGCGTTATGACTCCTCGTTATCTTCTTCCGGATCCGGATCTGGATGTTGCGTCGGAGCCGGTTTTTTCGCCGGATCAGACTCATCGTCTGGCATCGGGTCCGGGTGAACCCCTGGTTGCGATTCGTCACGTTTCATTGAGCATCCCTCCTCTGTCATAGTGGACTAATTCCACATTGATCAAGAGTCGAAACATCAGTGTATGTCTTTATTGCCGATGACACGACGTGAGATCGCTTTTTCAATCTCGACGATGACGAAGACGATGGCACCGAAGACGACCGGATAGATCCAATCATTCAAATCAAGTGCCGCTGTCCCGAACAACGTGTGCATAAACGGCACGTACGTGATGAACAGTTGAAGTGCAATCAATAGTGCCGATACGATAAACGCAATCTTGTTATCGAAAAAGTGGCGGTTAAACGCCGGAGCGAGTTCGGTCCGACAGTTATACAAGTGGAACAACTGGGCCATGACGATCGTATTGAGTGTGATCGTCTGCAGCTTCGCGATTGAGAAATCAAAGTCGGCTAACATGTAGTTGATGATCAAGCTACCTCCCCCGATCAAAATCGAGACGAAGATGATCCGGAACACGTAATAGCGACTCAACAGCGGGACGTTCGCCGGACGCGGCGGACGTTTCATCGTGCTCTCTTCGAGCGGTTCGAAGGCGATCGCGAGCGACAGTGTGATGGCAACGACCATGTTGACCCAAAGGATTTGGACCGGGCTGAGCGGTGCCGCGGCACCGAGCAAGATGCTCATCGCGACGAGGAGCGCTTGTCCACCGTTCGTCGGGAGCAAGAACAAGATCGTCTTCTTCAAGTTGTCGTATACACGGCGGCCTTCACGCACCGCGTTGTAAATCGTTTTGAAGTTGTCGTCGACGAGGACCATCTGCGACGCCTCTTTTGCGACTTCGGTCCCTTTGATACCCATCGCGACACCGATATCGGCCCGTTTCAAGGCCGGGGCATCGTTGACACCGTCACCGGTCATCGATGTGATGAGCCCGTTTTGCTGCAATCCTTTGACGAGACGCAGCTTATCATTTGGGCTCGTCCGGGCGAACACATCGTTATGAACCGACGCTTCTTTGATCTCCTCGTCCGACATGTTCGTCAATTCTTTCCCTTCAAGTGCGCCTTCGACTTCCATGCCGAGTTCACGGGCGATGGCGACGGCTGTGTCTTTATGGTCACCCGTGATCATCTTGATGCGGATACCGGCGTCACGGCAAGCCGCGACGGCTTCAATCGCCTCTGGACGTGGTGGGTCGACGATTCCATACAAACCGAGGAACGTGATACCGGATTGGACGTCCTCATGGTCGACCGTCTCTTTCGAGCGATCGACCCGTTTGAATCCGCCACCGAGGACACGTTGTCCGCGGTCGGCGATCTCTTTACGTTTCTCATCCCAATAGGTGCGGTCAAATTCCGTATCTTCAGCCATATCGAACAGGCGGTCTGGCGCCCCTTTGATGAAGATCATCCGCTCATCTTTATAGTCGACGAGCGTCGCCATGTACTTATACTCCGAATCGAACGGGATTTTCGAGATGACTTTCAGCCGTTCGATCGGTCGCTCCGCTTTTTCGGCGAGCGTGAGCAAGCAAGCTTCTGTCGGGTCGCCATTGATGACCCATTCACCGTTTTCTTCATACAATTGGGCATCGTTACACGTCTTCCCGACCGTGAACAGGTCGATCATCGACTCGTCGTCATCGAGGTCGAACGGTTGACCGTTTTGTTCGAGGTCACCATCTGGAGCGTATCCGCCGCCTGACACTTCGATGTCGTGCTTCGCCGTGACGACTTGCTTGACGGTCATCTCGTTTTTCGTCAGCGTACCCGTCTTATCGGTACAGATGACAGAGACCGCCCCTAACGTCTCGACGGACGGTAGACTACGGACGATTGCTTTCTTCTCGGCCATGTTACGAACACCGAGTGCGAGAATGATCGAGATGACGGCAGGGAGACCTTCCGGGATTGCTGCGACCGCTAACCCGATCGTCGTCAGCATCAGTTCGATCGGATCGAAATCACGTACAAAGTAGCCGAACGCGTAAATGATGACCGAGATCACAAGGATCGCAATCGAGACCGTTTGACCGAATTTCGTCGTCTGACGGATGAGCGGTGTCTTCACCGTCTCGACTTCAGCGATCGATGCGTTGATTTGACCGAGCTCCGTCCCTTCACCGATCGACGTGACGATCGCTTTCGCGCTGCCCGTCGCTATACTCGTTCCTGAATAAATCATGTTTTTCCGGTCACCGAGGACAGCATCTTCCTCCACGACTTGAATTTTCTTCTCGACCGTCGTCGCTTCACCTGTCAGAGCCGATTCTTCGACTTTGAACTTCTCGGCTAGAATGACTCGCGCATCGGCCGGGACTTTGTCACCGGCAGCGAGCACCAAGACGTCTCCGACGACGAGTTCGCTCGATTCGATTTGGAACTGCTTGCCGTCTCGGATGACGCTTGCTTTCGTCTCGAGCAGTTTTTTAATCCCCTCAAGCGCCTGTTCAGCCTTGTTTTCTTGCAAATAACCGACGACGGCAATGATCGTGACGACGAGCGCGATGACGATCGTATCGATATACTCACCTAAAAAGCCGGTGACGACAGCCGCACCGATTAGGACGTACACAAGAATATCATTGAACTGTCTCAAAAATTTTATGATTTCAGGTGTCTTTTCCTTTTCCGGCAGAACGTTCTTCCCGAACTGTTCTTGCCGACTCGACACTTCTTGCTTCGACAGCCCGTTGTCTACGTCTGTCTCAAGACTACTCCTCACCTCTTCCGGTTCGAGTGCGTGCCAATTCTTGTTCTCCATCTGCATCTCTACTCCTCCTTGGTCGATCCTATATGAAAATCTATCTCTTTTATGTTCCCACTCCATGGCTTCCTGACACATCAGACGACACATTTTCACAACATTTTCAAAAAAACCGTTCACATTTGCCTCGTTTTTCATTTGGAAACGCTACCATCCAAAAAAGTCGTGTCAGATGGATGAAATGGCTTTACATAACGGTCTGAATGGTTAACTATAGAGAAAATAAAACAGAGAGAAAGAGGTACACGTATGGTCATTATTCAAGGGATCGCCCTGTTGCTGTTGATTCTCGCCTTGTTCACGTTATTCAGTTACAAAGCACCGTTCGGGATGAAAGCGATGGGAGCACTCGCCGGCGCCGCAATCGCGAGCTTCCTCGTCGAAGCGTTCAACGCCTACGCGATCGGTGGGTTACTGCCGCTCCCTTTATATGAAGAAGTCGGCCAAGCTGCCGGTGCGCTGTCGGGACCTGCGGCAGCGGCACTTGTCGCGATTGCGCTCGGCATCAACCCGGTCTACTCGTTGATGCTCGGTTTGTCCGTGTCAGGCTTCGGGATTCTCCCCGGCTTTTTCGCAGGGTACGTCCTCGCCTTACTCGGCGGCAAGCTCGACCGGCACCTTCCGGCCGGTGTCGACATGATCTTTTACGTCATCATCATGGCACCGCTCGCCCGTCTCGTCGCCATCGGTGTCGATCCGCTCGTCTCGAACACGCTCGCTCAAATCGGGGCGGTCATCGAGCTCGCAGCGACGCAAAATCCGATTGTGATGGGACTCGTCCTTGGCGGAATCGTCACGGTCGTCTCGACATCACCGCTCAGTTCGATGGCGCTCACGGCGATGCTCGGTCTGACCGGTGTCCCGATGGCAATCGCGGCCCTTGCCCTGACGGCGTCGATTTCGATGAACTATTTACTCTTTAAGCGATTGAACATCGGCTCGAAGAAAGACCAACTTTCGGTCGCGATCGAACCGCTCACACAAGCCGACCTCATCTCGGCGAATCCGATCCCAATCTATAGCGTCAACTTTGTCGGTGGTGCCATCGCCGGACTCATCGTCGCGATGACCGGAATGGTGAACAACGCACCTGGGTCTGCCGCCGGTATCCCGGGACTGCTCGTCATGTATGGCTTTAATGACTGGCAGACGGTGACGGTGACGGCAATCATCGTGTTCGCCGTCGGCATCATCGCCGGTCTCGTCGGCAGCAAACTGTTCAGCAATTTCCCGATCGTTCGACATACGGAAAAGATGGCAAATCCTGAAGAGGAAGCCGCATGAAAAAGCAGGAAGTCCAATTCGCGGACTTCCTGCTTTTTCGTTATTCAAACGATAACGTTGTTTGCGTTTGAGACGATTGCCGTGCAAGTTCGATCACACGCGTCGTCAACAAAGCGTCCTCGAGGGAAACGACCGGCCGTCGCGTCGAATAACTGTCAGCGAGCTGGCGATAAAATGCCAAATAACGCCCCGGCTCGATTTCAATCGTTTGCGGCTCATTTACAACGAGTGTCCCCGTCTCACGGACACCCGCTTCGATCGTGCCGTCTCGGAGCGCGGCCTCTTGCGGGTCGAGACCGTATTTCATAAAGCTGCCTGCCGTACCGTGGACTTCAAAGCGAGGCGCTTCAACGGCGACGAACGGGTTCGAACGTAAGTAGACGCGCTTTTCACCGTAGTGCAGCGTCACGTTGAAGCCGTCATCGGACTGTCCGCCGTCTCGTTGGACCATGACGTCTGCTGAGACGTGGTCCGGTTCGCCGAACAACACGAGCGCCTGATCGATCAAATGACTGCCGAGGTCGAACAAAATACCAGACCCAGGACCTGCGTTCTCACGCCATCTGTCCCGGACAAGCGGACGGAACCGGTCAAAGCGTGATTCATACACTTTCCAGTCTCCGATTCGGTTTGATTCGAGCAGTGACGCCACCGTCAAGAAATCTCCGTCCATGCGTCGGTTGTGGAACACGTTGACGATCCCGTCACGCGTCTTCTCGAGGGCGATGAGGGATTCCCCTTCCTCAGACGTTAGGAACGCCGGCTTCTCGACGAGGACGTCTTTGTTTGCGTCGAGACACGTCGTTACCATGTCTTTATGTAAGTTCGACGGTGTCGTGATCACGAACAGCGTCGCATCGGTCGCGATCGCTTCTTCGAGCGTCACGTATACGTCCACGTCAGGGAGCACGGCACGGACGTCATCCGGTCTAGAGGAGACGACCCCAGTAATGTTGAATTCCTCGAGCGTCGTCAAAAATGGTAGGTGGAACGTCGTCGCTGAAAAGCCGAAACCGACCACTACTGTGTTGATCATATGTATTCCTCCTTTGTTTCTTCACGATTGATTGTAACAAAAAAAGGGGTATATTGACCCCTCACGCACTGACACTTTCATCCAATCCATATTCAAACGTGTTGTATCCGTTACGTGAATCGACGTAAACGAAACCAAAACGTGGATAATACTCGTTCAAAAACTCGTTGTCGGCGACACAGTCGAGACGGATCGGCTCGTTACCATCGGCTTCGCGGAGTACATGTTGCATCAGCTGTTGACCGACGCCACGGCCTTTCAATTGTTCACTGACGACGATGCGATGTATGTATTGACCGCGCTCGCCATCTTCCCATAAATTGTGATCCCATTCATCCGGAGGAAGCAAGGCGATCGAGGCCAATACATAGCCATGTTGTTCATACACGTACACACTTCCCGTCGCAATGTCGGTTCGCACGCGTTCTAACAAATCTAGCTCCAAATATTCCGTCCACTGGTCACTTCCTGTTTCATTAAGCGCTACGGCTCGTTGTTCGATTAGGTGCGCGATGTGCTTAGCATCGCGTTTCGTCGCGAGTCGAATCATAACGTCCTCCTTTATTTATGCAGTATTTGAAATACCAATATAACGGAGACGTTTGACCGATTTCAACCATCTTGCCTGAGCGATGTCATGGGAACGGGATGACGTCGCCCCCGTTCAATTGATAACTATACGTCAAAGTCGCGTTCAAGCTATGCGATACCGAGCAATAGCGGTCGACGGACAGTTCGATGGCACGGCGGACCCGTTCCTCCGGCATCTCCCCTTCGAGCACATACAGGATGTGGATTGCTGTGAACCGCATCGGGTGCTCGGTCGCCCGCACTGCGTCGACTTCCATCCCGAACCGTTCGAGCGGCAGGCGCATCTTGTGCAAAATCGAAACGATATCGATGCCCGTACAGGCCGCCGTGGCGTGCAGCAACATCTCGGTCGGCCGTGGCCCCGTATCCAATCCCCCGACATCCGCCGCCGCATCGAGCGTCACGCTATGTCCGGAAGGTGTCGTCGTTTGAAACGCCATCCCTTGTTGCCAATCCACTTTCAAGTTCATCTCAGTCTCCCCCTTATTTTTTCACTAGAATACTATTCCCTCGATTGAGGTATTATAAAGCTAGTTGCACAATTTGTCGTTTAGGAGTGGGTCGCATGGAGTGGTCGGTCATGATCAGTTGGGGGCTGTATATCGTCCTCGGGTTAAATTTATTGTTCGCTTTAGCCGTTATCTTCGCGGAACGCCGCGATGTCGGTGCCACCTGGGCCTGGCTGCTCGTCTTGTTTTTCCTACCGATTTTCGGATTTATCATCTACTTGTTCCTCGGTAGACAGCTGAAAAAAGATAATTTCTTTAACTTGAGTGTTGAGGAGCGATCGTTTCATTCGTTGCAAGTCGAGAGTCAAATCGAGCAGATTCACCGTAAAGAGACCGCGCTCGCCCAACCGCTATTTGAGAAGTACGAGCAGTTGCTCGAGATGAACTTGCGCTCATCGAAGTCACTCATCAGCGTCCACAACAAGTCGACCATCATGCATGACGGGGAACAGAAGTTCAAGGCGCTGATGGACGATATCCGTAGCGCAGAGACCGAGATCAACATCCAGTATTACATCATCCAGCGTGATGCCCTCGGGAAGGCACTGATCCACGAACTGATCGAGCGCGCCAAAGCGGGCGTCAAAGTCCGGCTGTTGTATGACGCGGTCGGATCGCGCAGCCTCCGCGATTCAGACTTCAAGGAGTTGATCGCGCATAACGGTGAAGTCCGTGTCTTCTTCCCGCCGACGTTCGGCTTGATCAACTTCAAGTTGAACAACCGGAACCACCGAAAAGTCGTCATCATCGATGGGAAAATCGGCTACGTCGGCGGCTTCAACGTCGGTACCGAATACCTCGGCCTCGTCGAAAAATTCGGCTACTGGCGCGATACCCACCTCCGGGTCGAGGGGGACGTCGTCTATCACCTGCAGCACCGGTTCATCTTGGACTGGAACTTTTCGGGGAGCAAGCATCACGACCCTGAAAACTCGTTCTGCTTCGCGCGCCACGATATTAAAGAGCAGTCACCGATGCAAATCGTGACGAGCGGACCGAACTCGGACACCGAGCACTTGAAAAATATGATGATCAAAATGATCGCGTCGGCCAAGCAGCGGGTCATCATCCAAACGCCTTACTTCATCCCGGATACGAGCTTCATGGACGCCTGCAAGATGGCACTGTTGTCCGGTGTCGAGATGGACATCATGATTCCCGGAAAACCGGACCATCCGTTCGTCATGTGGGCGTCACTGTCGTTCCTCGGTGAGCTGCTCGATTACGGGGCGAACGTCTACATGTACGATGAAGGCTTCCTGCACGCGAAGACGCTCGTCGTCGATGACGAAATTTCGACCGTCGGCACGACGAATTTGGACGCCCGCAGCTTCCGCTTGAACTTCGAAGTGAACGCCATCATCTACGATGAGCGGGTCGCGCTTGAGCTCGCCTCGTTGTTCGAGTCGGACGTCGCCGTCAGTCGGCGCTATACGGTCGACGACTATGCGGTCCGGAAGTGGAGCGTCCGGATGCGCGAAGGTGTGTCACGGTTGCTCAGCCCAATCTTATGACCGTTGTGAGATCGCGCAAGCGGTCTCTTTTTTATGTCCATCAGCCGACAATTTCTAGATTTCAGCTTATTTTTATCATGTTTTAGCTAATATTCTTCCAAATAAGGGTATAAAGTATCAGTACGAACGTCCTAAACTCTCGTTTCGTTAAAGAAAGGAGGAAGTATGCGTTCGCGCATATGTCATTCTATGGCTGATCAAGAACGAATTCACCAAGACACCCACACCATGAAACCCGATCCTTCCTCGTGGGACCAGTTACCGATCGGTCTCTTTGCATTCGATACGTTCGGACGCATCATCAGTTACAACGATTCGTTCGTCGACTTACTCGGGGTCGTCCCGACGACAAGCTCGATGTTTGAACGGTGCACGACCTCAACGTTTGACTTATACGGTGCCGTCGCCCGTGTACTGGCAGGCGAGACCGTCCGTTTAGCCGGTTGGTATACCCCTCCGAATCGACAGCCCCGTTTCGTCCGGACGACGATGTCGCCAAGCTTTCAGGCTGACGGCCGAATCGACGGCGGGGTCGGCGTCATCGAAGACACGACCGAACAGCGACGTTATGAAGAACGGATGGAGCATCTGTCGTCACTCGACCCGTTGACCGAGTTATTCAACCGTAAAAAAGTCGGCGACGTCCTGACCTCGGCTGTCCAAGATACGGCCGACACGAAAGCACCTGCCGCCGTCATCATGCTCGATATCGACTACTTCAAGCTCGTCAACGACACGTTCGGTCACCCGACCGGCGATCTCGTGTTACGTTCGATCGCTCAATTGCTCCGCCGCAATATAAGGAAGACCGATTCGATCGGTCGCTGGGGCGGCGAAGAGTTTTTAATCGTCGCCCCGCAGTCGACACTTACTGATGGCATCCAGTTGGCCGACAAGTTACGTCAAAAGATCAACGACGAACCGTTCGGTCCGGTCCCGCACGTCACATGTTCGTTCGGCGTCAGTTCGCTTGATGGCGGAAAGACCGTCGAACAAGCACTTCAAGACGCGGACGAGGCGCTGTACGTGGCAAAAAACTCAGGCCGCAACCAAGTGTCGAGCAAACGATGATATGAACTCTAAGAAGAATCGAAGTGTACCAAAAAGGCAGAGCGGATCCGCTCTGCCTTTCGTTTATACATTGAATCGTGATACGAGTTCTTGCAACTCCTCCGCCATATCGGCGAGTGCTTTCGCGGATTGCGACACTTCCTCCATCGAACCGAGCTGGTCTTCTGTCGTCGCCGCGACTTGTCTCGAGGCGTTCGAGTTCTCCTCAGCGATGTGAGCGATTTGCGTCGCTGATGCTGAAACTTCTTCGACGTTCGCCGCGATTTCTTCGACAGTGGCCGTCACGTCCTCGATCCGTGGCGTCATCTCCTGCGTCCGTAACATGATCTTCTTGAAGCGCTCCGCCGTGTTCTCGGTCGTCTCAAGACCCGCTTTCGTATGGGCCGACACTTCTTTCATCAACGTGACAGACCGCTCCGTCTCTTGCTTGATGTTCTCAATCAACTGCGAAATTTGCTTCGTCGAGTCCTGTGACTGTTCGGCTAACTTACGGACCTCACTCGCGACGACGGCAAACCCTTTACCGTTCTCACCGGCGCGGGCAGCTTCGATCGCCGCGTTCAAAGCGAGCAAGTTCGTCTGCGTCGCGATCCCGTTGATCACATCGACAATGTTTCCGATCTCGTTCGAACGCTTGGCGAGCGACTCGATGACTGCACCGAACGTCTCGACCGATGTGTCGATTGCTTTCATTTGCGTCACGTTATGAGTGACGGCAGCAGTCCCGTCTTCCGCTTCGATCGCCGTCTCGCGAGACAGTTCCGATACGTCCGTCGAGCTTTCAGCGATGCGCATGATGCCTGCCGTGATTGCTTGGAGCGAGACGGCGTTGTCGTCGAGCTGACGTTTCGAATCGTCGGCCCCGGCCGCCATCTGCTGGACCGCGCCGGCAATCTGCTCAGAAGATGCCGCATTCTGCGCCGAGTTGGCCATGAGTTCTTGCGACGATGCGGCGACTTGCCCGATCGATTGATCGAGATTGATGATGATCGAGCGGAGTGACGCCGTCATGCCGTTGAAACTTTCAGCGACACGTCCGATCTCATCGTTCGAATCGACGACGATCTCTTCCGTCAAATCTCCTGCTTGAATCCGTTCCGCGCCCGTCGTCAACCGGTTCAACGGTCGAATGATCGAGCGTAAGATGAAGTATAAGATGACGGCAGCAAGCAAACTCATCCCGGCGATGACACTTAATGTCGTCCACAGGATACCGACCGTCTCATCTGTAATTTCTTTATCATACAACGTCCCGGCCACTTTCCAGCCCGTCAAGTCGTTCGTCATGAAGTCCATTTGTTTGTCTTCATTTTCGAACACATATGAAAAGCTGCCGTCTTTGCCGTCGTAAAGCGATTCGACCCAATCGCCTGATGCCTTCTCGCCTGCGGCTAACGTCGGATGGGTCACGAACTGCTGGTTCGCATCAAGGATTGTGACATAGCCTTCTTTCCCGATTTGAATGCCAGCCGCAACACTCGCGATGTCATCGACGTCAACGTCGACTGCGATGACGCCACGACCGTCATCCGTTGTCTGCGATAGCGTGACCATCATTTTACCTGATGACGCATCGACGTAAGGGTCGGTGATGACGACGTTCCCTCCGGCACCATCTGCCGCTTCGTACCACGGACGTGTCCGGGGATCATAGCCGTCAGGCAACGACTGGACAGGGTAAATCGTCATCACGCCTTCCGTCGACGCGTAATAGATGTTCGTCACTTTCGGATGGGTCGCCAAATATTCGACGAACTTCTCCTCTAACCCAAGGTTGTCTTCTCCTTCTTCGTAGAGCGACTCGTCAATCCGCCCCGCAAAAAAGGCGACGTCGCGCTCAATCGGTTCAATCAGATTCGTGATCTCGTCATTCATCCGCTCCACACCCGCGTGCGCCGACTGCATGATTTGATCCGTAATTTTTTGTTTCGCCTGATAGTAAGCGACAAAGCCGATCAATAACGATGGAATCAATAATAAGAGCAATGACATCGTGATCAACTTTTGTTTAATGCTGATGGTTCGTTGTTTCGTCCGTTTCATAAATAACCCCTATTCCCGAGAATAACTCTCGCTACGTTAACCTATGTATCGGCTAGAATTCGGGGCTTTTTGATGACCTTAGCAAAAAATCGTCACCGTTTTTCTATTCTTGTCAATTGAAAACCTTTTCATTATATACAGAAAACCGTCTGCTCGCATCAAACGAACAGACGGTCCTATCAATGGGTTAACCGCGGCTTAATCGCCATCCGTTACATTGTCTAGTAGGAACTGATTGATTGCATCGATCACTTGTGTGAGGACGGCAAGCGAGCCCAACGTATCGTGCTCACGTTCTAGGCTGTGGTTCACATCAGGAAGCAGAACCGACGTCAGCAAAGGAACGTCTGAAATTTCTTTGTAACGGCTCTCCGTATAACAGTGGTCACGGTCCCCGATGACGACGAGGCGAGGTGTCTCAGACGAAACGATAGTCTCCCTGACATCATCTCGTTGAATGAGTGGCGTTAGCCAGATAGCAAACGCATCCTGGAAAATCGATCTTTTCAATTCCGTGACCATTGCGATCGTTCCGAGCGACTTGCCGATTAAATAAAATTGCTCATATGTATGCTGCGACAACACGTGGTCGACAATTGTGGCCACATCCTGTCTAACAATCTCGCCGATGTCTTCGATTTCATCGTATTGCTCGCGATAATATTCATAGTTGATCTCCAACACATCAACGTGGCGTTCAAGTAAAAGGCTCGTCGAAAAATGAAACACCGGGGCATCGGTCGAATAGCGAAAACCGGGCAATAAAATGGCCAGCTGAGAAGAAGTCGTCTCATGTTGCATCAGCGAATACGGGATTTCGATTCTGCCAATTCCTGTCACTGTACTCGTTACTACTTGAATCATAATCTGCCCCCTTATTAATGAAATAGACGCGGCCAGATAGGCCGCGTCTCAAGCTCCGACAATCGCATCATGGGTCGCTTCCGTCCAGCCATAGGCGACTTCGCGCAACGCGAGTTCGCCGAACAAGCGCTCTTTCGCATCGACGACTCGTCCTTGGCGCTGTTCATAAAACGCCCGGTGCGGGTTCAGCTCGAGCGCCCAGATGATAACGCCACGGCTAGACATCGTTTGGACCGCGCGTTCGAGTAAGAGTGAGCCGATCCCGTTCCGTTGATGGTTTTCTAAAATGTAAATCGCGTAAATCTCGTTCGGATGGTCCGGATAGTCCCCCGTCCGCTCGTCCCCATACAATACGAAACCAACGATCTCCTCATCGACTATGGCGACGAATCCGCTGATTTCGCGGTTGGAAAGGGCACTCCGGACTTTTTCCGACCACTCGATCGACCCAGAAGAAAGCTTTAATAAAAACTCGGTCGGAACGATTCCCCGATAAGTCGTTCGCCAACCGTTGACCCTGACGCGCGCGATCCCGTAAGCGTCTTTCGGCTCAGCTTTCCGTATTTGCATCCGTACCCCCTCCTACCCTAAGTTTTACAAGTAGTTTACCACAAATCACCGAATCGAAATCACACTTCTTCCAGAAACGACTGACAATCATTTGACAAAAAACGACCGTAGGAATCCCTACGGTCGAGTTTGTTAAGCGACGTCACGCGTTGGCTCTGCAGTCGCTGTCGTAAGCGGTTTTTTCAAGAACGAGAGAAGGAGTGCCCCGACGAGTGCCCCTGCGAGAATCGCAAGTGCGTAGAGACCCATGCTCATCGCGACGTTTCCAGCTCCTTCAAGTAACGGGAAGACGAAGATCCCACCGTGTGGCGCCGGCAATTGAATCGCGAAGAAGGCAGATAATCCACCGGCGAGTGCTGACCCGAGAATCGCTGACGGCAATACCCGGATCGGGTCGGCCGCAGCGAACGGGATGGCCGCTTCTGTGATGAACGAGGCGCCCATGATGTACGCCGTCTTACCAGCTTCACGTTCTTGTTTCGAGAACTTCTGACGAGCGAACACGGTTGACGCGAGCGCGACGAGAAGCGGTGGCACCATCCCACCTGCCATGACGGCCGCCATGACTTCTTGGTTACCGGCTGTGAGTGCCGCCGTACCGAACACGTATGCTGTCTTGTTGATCGGGCCACCCATATCGACGGCCATCATCCCACCGACGATGACACCGAGCAAGATGGCGTTAGCACCACTCATGCTGTTGAGCGTATCCATCAACCATGTCATGAACGCTGCAATCGGTTCGTTGACGACAAGTAGCATGATCATCCCTGAGATGAACGAGCCGAGCAACGGATACAGGAGGACTGGTTTAATTCCTTCAAGCGTCGCTGGCAATTTCGCGAGTGCTTTTTTCAAGAACAGGACGACGTAACCAGCTAAGAAACCGGCGATGAGTCCACCGAGGAATCCGGCATTCCCTTCGCTCGCGAGCACACCGGCGACGAGACCAGGTGCGAGACCCGGACGATCGGCGATCGACATCGCGATGAAACCGGCAAGGATTGGGACGAGGAATCCGAACGCCGCGCCACCGATTGTCATGAGCTGAGCCGCAAATTCATTGTACGACGGGTCATCTGGGTTTGCCGAGTTGATGCCCCAGAAGAAGCTGAGGGCAATCAATAGACCACCGGCGACGACGAGTGGCAGCATGGCTGATACCCCGCTCATCAAGTGTTTGTAAATGCCGGTGCGCTGTTCTTTAGGAGCGCCTGACGTCCCTGTCGAACGGTAAACCGGTGCATCTTGTTTCACAGCCCGGTTGATCAACTCTTCCGGTTTGCGGATGCCTTGCGCGACCGGTACTTCGATCACGTGTTTCCCGGCGAACCGCTCCATGTCGACGGCTTTATCGGCCGCGACGATGATAGCTGTCGCTTTGGCGATATCAGCTGCCGTCAATTCGTTTTTGACGCCAGTCGAACCGTTCGTCTCGACTTTGATGTCGACACCCATCGCTTCTGCTTTTTGTTTCAAGCTGTCTGCTGCCATATACGTGTGCGCGATGCCGGTCGGGCAAGCCGTGACGGCAAGGATATAAGGTGCATCCTTTTTGACCGTTTTTTCAGCAACCGGTGCCGCTTCGGCCGCTTCTTTCTCTTCGATCGCGCGAATGACGTCATCTTCTGACGTTGCCGCATAGAGACGTTCCTGGAATTTTGGATCCATAAGGAAGACGGATAATTTCGAGAGTGTTTCCAAGTGCTCGTTGTCGGCGTGTTCGCCTGCTGCGATCATGAAGAACAGGCGGCTGTCTTGGCCGTCGAGCGCTTCATAGTCGACTCCGCTCGAGCGACCAAAGGCGATCGCGGGTGCTTTGACAGCTTTCGTCTTCGCGTGCGGGATGGCAATCCCTTCACCGAGTCCGGTCGTGCTTTGCGCTTCGCGGGCCAAGATGGCGTCGCGATAACCGTTCCGGTCCGCTAGCTTACCGGCCCGGTCGAGCACGTCGACGAGCTCTTCGATGACGTCTGCTTTTGAACGACTGCGGAGATTCAGTTGGATCGTGTCCTTTTTGAGTAGGTCCGTGATGTTCATGTTGTTTCCTCCAATCGGGATAGTGGGGTGACGTCGACTTCGCCGACCAAGCGGTCCACGTCTTGTTTCGTACAGAGGCCAAACGTATAAGCAGACGCGCTGCCGGTCGTGACCGCATAGCGGAACGCCTTGGTTGCGTCGTGGTCTAAAATGTTAGCGACAAAACCGGCGACGAGTGAATCCCCCGCTCCGACCGAGTTGACGAGTTTCCCGCTCGGCGTGTTCGCCGTATAGGCACCTGTCGCGTTGACGAGCATCGCGCCGTCTCCTGCGAACGAGACGATGACGTTTTTGGCGCCACGCTCGACTAACTGTTCCGCGTAAGGGAGCGCCTGGTCAAACGTCTCGATATCGACATCAAACAGTTCACCGAGTTCGTGATGGTTCGGTTTGATCATGAGTGGTTCGAGCGAGAGCACCTCGAGCATCGCCTCTTTTGTTGTATCGACGACGAAGTCGGCTCCGTTCGCTCGAACTTTCTCAGCGAGCGTCCGGTAAAGTGTGCTCGGCAGATTGCCAGGGATACTTCCGGCCAAGACGACGATATCGCCTGCTTGGACGTGTTCGAACTGTGCCGTCAACTGTTCAAGTTCCGCGTCCGAGATGACAGGACCACTCGCGTTCAATTCCGTCTCTTCTTTCGCCCGGATCTTGACGTTGATTCGGGTCTCGCCATCGACTTCGATGAAATCGGTCTCGACACCCTTGTCCGTCAACGCTTTCTTAATAAATTCACCTGTCGTCCCGCCGATGAATCCTAGGGCGACCGTATCGGCGTCGAACTCACGTAATACGAACGAGACGTTGATACCTTTCCCTCCGGCCCGCTGCGTCGTCTCTTGGATGCGGTTGACCTCACCTAAGACGACTTCTGGTAACGTGACGTAATAATCGATTGATGGGTTGAGTGTTAACGTGTAAATCATTGGGCGTTCACCACCTTTGTTAATGTTTCGACTGAACTGACGTACGGTGCACCGCTCATCGTGATGAGTGTCGCCGCCTCGAGGGGCGCCACTCGGCTGAACGAACGTTTCCCGAATTTTGAATCGTCCGCCAAGATGTAGGCGTCCCGAGCCAGTTCAATCGCTGTTTTTTTGACGAGGGCTTCTTCTGGGTCAGGCGTCGTATAGCCCGCTTCTAGGTCGACCCCGTTGATACCGAGAAAAGCGACATCGACCCGGTAGTTCATCATGCTCTCGCGGGCATTGTAGCCGACGAGCGCTTGCGTCGAACGTTTCAACTCGCCGCCGACCACGAACGTCTTAATATCGAGATCGAACAAGTCGTTGGCAATCGGGAGGCTGTTCGTGACGACGATGACTTTCTTTCCGGTCAAGAACGGGACCATCGCTTGTGTCGTCGTCCCGGCATCGAGATAGACGGACATCCCGTCTTCGATGAACGTCGCGGCCTTCCGTGCGATCGCGACTTTCTCATCGACGTGCCGATCCCGTTTTTCCTCGAACGTCGGCTCATCTTCAGCGCGAACGACGAGCGTCGCCCCGCCATGGACCCGTTCAAGGTAGCCTTCGGCCTCAAGGTCCGTCAAATCACGGCGGATCGTCGACTCTGACGCCCCCATCCATTCGACCAACTCTTTCAGCTTGACGATCTTTTGTTCCAACAACCGTTGCAAAATCATCTGATGTCGTTGTTTCGTTAACATCGTATTCCCTCCGTATCTCCAATATAAAGCGTTTACATTCAAAAAACAATCAAAAACATTCAAATTCATTCACTTTTTATCTTATCGTCACAATTATAACACAAAAAACGGTCACTAAGTGACCGCTTACGACTGTTTTTCACTATTTGATTAACCAATCGTTCAATTTCTGTAACAACTGTGGATGAAGCGGGGCCTCGATCGCCTCACGATATTCTTTGTGCAACGTTAAAAGTGAATGCGGGCTCGTCCGTTCGACGAGGAGGTGGTTCATATCTTTAATGATATAGCTGTCGACATCGCCTTTCGTCCGCAGTGAATGGACGTGTTCAGGCGGGACTTGGACGTCACGGTCACCGGTGATGGCAAGCAGCGCGACGCGCACGAGCTCGAGCCGTTCCCGGACGTCATACGACGCATGTTCGCGAATCCACTTGGCGTTGACGACTTGGCCTCGGTATTTGAACGCAGCGACGTTCGTCCGGAGCGACCGCTCGAGCAGATCGTCTTGACGCTGTCTGACTTTTTTCGGGACGCCGGTCAACCGGTAAAACATCCCTTTCAACCCTTTCACGCGCCCGATCTCGGACGCGAGCGCGTCGGCTTGATGTAAGAACATCTGCTTCGACGAGTCGTTGAAGCCGGCGAGGAGGATCAACCCGGCCGCATTCGTCTCGAGTTGAACGGCCGGGGCGATGACCGCCCCTTCGCTATGGCCGAGCACGTAGACGTCGCCCGTTTCAGGCAACCGTTGGATCGTTTTCACGACTTCGATCGCATCGTTGACCAAGTCATGGAGTCCGACTTTATTAAAGTCACCATCCGACTCCCCGATCCCTTGTTTGTCGTACCGAAATACGTTGACGCCCATGCCATATAGCGCGTCGGCTAGTTTTTTATACGTATTGAAGTGGACGGGTCCGACATTGCCGTTCCGGTCACTCGGCCCGCTCCCGCTCAAGATGACGACCGTCTTTCGCGGCGTATCATGCAATAAAAGCGTACCGGCCAGTTCACCGTAATGTCTTGTAATGTTCATGTTTCGTTCCATTGTATCGCCTCCTCTTTCATCATACCGAACAATTCGAGAGAGGACGAGTGTTTCAGTCAAAAAGAAAGAACCGCCCTCACACGGGGACGGTTCAAGACATCATTGTGTGGCGAGCCAATCTGTTAGCCAAGCGACGTGGTCTTCCATCGCCTCGTTCGACAAACGGTCGATTGTATCGGCTTCAGTTAAAGCATCAAACTCAGCCGTCAATGAATCGCTTAATGACATGACCGGTACGCCTTCCGCATGAAATTCATCTAAATACGACGTCCCGAGTGGCTTCACATCAAGTGATGACCAGCTTCCTTGCTCAAGGACCGGCAGTCTTGTCATCACTTTTGTCCTTACAAAACGTGCACCTTCCCCGGTACCAAGAATATCTAATGACAGTACTAAAGACGGCAAAGTTTCAGCCTGTTTCGCTGTTTCTAAATAATCCATGGCGGTCTCGTAGCCACCCCCACTTCCGTTCAAGAAGACATACCGGATCGTCGCATCCGTATCAATGCCATCCATTTGTTCGATGAGCGCGTACAATATCGATGAACCACCAAGGCTCCATAACGCATGGTCCCCGTAACCCGTGCCGTCAAGCCTAGCCAAGATCACAATCTCCTCGTCTGTTTTACCAGGTTGAATAAATTCGACATACGGCACCTCGTCGTCGACGAACGGTTCGACCGAGACATGCGTCCCGTCCGTCAAACGATCTGCTGTCTCAACATCGACGCCGATGCCGGGCAGCCGCGTCCGTGGCGAAGTATAAATGGTTCCGTAATAACCCTCTTCTTGTTCATCGGGCGTGACAATGTACCCTTCGGCTCCTGCCTCCAACAGGTTGAGTAAGTGGCGATTCGCCTCATCATCAATGAGGACCTCTCCATATGGATCAGCCGACGTGTCCCTCCCGTCAAGCTCGAGTGATTTGACCGTCATCGGCAAAACGACGACTTTTCCTTCTACATCATCAATCGGTTCGTTCCAATCCGTTTGAATCACTTCACCGTCAAATCCAGCTTCTAAGATGAAATGAGATACACCATCGAATCGTTCGTCGTCTTCAATGGTCAACGTCGTCCAATGGCTCGGTACGGAGGCATAATGGACGAAACGGTCCATCTCAAGATCGAGCTCGGTCCCGAGCGACTCGAACAGCTCGACGTTCTCCCAACTGTTAACGTCTCGGTCGTACGACGCAAAATATTCGGCCGTCTCATACGGGCTTGCGTAAGCGGCCGGACTGAAGTAAAGAAATACGGCATACAAGGCCGACAGTAAGCTATAAATGATTGTCATTTGGTCGTCTCCATCTACATCAATATTCGCCATACTTGATTGGCATTATTCAATTATAGTAAGTCATCTGACAATTGTATATCCTAATTTACAGCAAAAAAAGCGGTCATCCCCGTTGTGAGGATGACCGCTCTGATCATGGATTCTTAGACGCCTTCGTACGCTGCGTACATGATTTCTTTCAATTCTTCGACGAGCGGCATTTTCGGGTTCGCCGTCGTACATTGGTCTTCGAACGCATCGACCGCCATTTTGTCGATCTTCGCATCGAGGTCCGCTTTCTTGATGCCTTGTGCTTTGAACGAGAGTTTGATGTTCAAGCGCTGTCCGAGCTCGATGATCGCTTGGACGAGTGACTCGACGCCTTCTTCAGTCGTCTTCGCCGGGAGTCCGAGGAAGCGTGCGATTTCAGCGTAGCGCTCGTCAGCGATGAATGACTCATATTTCGGGAACGCCGCAAGTTTCGATGGGCGTGTCGCGTTGTAGCGGATGACGTGCGGCATGAGGATCGCGTTCGTCCGACCGTGCGGCACGTGGAACTCGCCACCGATTTTGTGCGCGATCGAGTGGTTGATCCCGAGGAACGCGTTCGCGAATGCCATACCAGCCATCGTTGAGGCGTTGTGCACTTTTTGACGAGCTTCAGCGTCGCTTCCGTTTTCGTAAGCTTTCGGGAGGTAGTCGAAGATCATCTTCATCGAACGGAGGGCCAGTCCGTCTGTATAGTCGTTCGCCATGACCGATACGTACGCTTCGATCGCGTGTGTCAAGACGTCCATTCCTGTGTCAGCCGTGATTGAAGCCGGTACCGTCATAACGAACTCAGGGTCGATGATGGCGACGTCTGGTGTGATCGCGTAGTCGGCAATCGGGTATTTGACGTTCCGTTTTTTATCAGTGATGACCGTGAACGGTGTCACTTCTGAACCTGTACCTGACGTCGTCGGGATCGCGACGAACATCGACTTGTTGCCGAGCGTCGGGAACTTGTACGTCCGTTTGCGGATATCCATGAACTTCTGGCGAAGGTTTGAGAACTTCTCTTCTGGACGTTCGTAGAAGAGCCACATCCCTTTCGCAGCATCCATCGGTGAACCACCACCGAGCGCGATGATCATGTCTGGTTGGAATTGGCGCATCGCCTCAGCACCGGCCATGACCGTCTCGACTGATGGGTCTGGTTCGACTTGGTCGAAGATGCGGTAGTCAACACCAGCCGGCAAGTTTTTGATGACTTTGTCAGCAAATCCGAGTTTGACCATCATTTCGTCTGTGACGATCATTGCCCGTTTTTTCGACGTGAGCGACTGCAAGTATTGAACCGAGTTTTTCTCGAAGTAAATTTTTTCAGGGACTTTAAACCATTGCATATTCACGCGACGTCTCGCCACCTTTTTCACGTTGAGTAGATGTTTCGCCGTCACGTTCTCAGAGACGGAGTTTTTACCGTACGACCCACAACCGAGTGTGAGTGATGGTGTCATTTCGTTGTAAAGGTCACCGATACCGCCGTGTGCCGTTGGCGAGTTGACGATGATGCGGCAAGCTTTCATGCGAAGTCCGAACGCGAGGATCGCGTCGTCGTCTGTCGAGTGGATTGCGGCCGTATGACCGAGACCACCGATTTCAAGCATTTTCTCAGCGATCGCGAAGCCTTCTTCTCGTGATTGAACTTTATAAGCGCCGAGCACCGGGCTGAGCTTCTCGTGTGAGAGCAGTTCTGTCGCGCCGACTGTCTCGAGTTCAGCGATCAAGATTTTCGTGTCGGCCGGGACGCTGAGTCCAGCTTTCTCGGCGATCCATGCTGCCGGTTTCCCGACGATCTCAGGGTTGACCGCACATGTGTCTGTCTTGATGACGAGTGTTTCGAGTTTGGCTTTTTCTTCTGGTGAGCAGAAGTAGCAGCCAAGCGCTGTCATTTCACGTTTCACGTCTTCATATACTTCTTGGTCGACGATGATCGCTTGTTCTGACGCACAGATCATGCCGTTATCGAACGTTTTCGATAAGATGACGTCCGAGATGGCGCGTTTTACTTTCGCTGTCTTGTCGATATAAGCCGGGACGTTACCAGGTCCGACGCCGAGCGCTGGTTTACCTGTCGAGTAAGCCGACTTCACCATTGCCGCGCCGCCTGTTGCGAGTACCATGGCCACGCCTGGGTGGTTCATGAGTGCTTTCGTCGCGTCGAGTGACGGTTTTTCGACCCATTGGATCAAATGTTCCGGTGCACCTGCTGCGATTGCTGCGTCACGAAGGACGCGGGCCGCTGCACTTGAACATTGTTGTGCTGACGGGTGGAAGCCGAAAATGATCGGGTTACGTGTTTTGATGGCGATGATCGCTTTGAACATCGTCGTTGATGTCGGGTTCGTGACCGGTGTGACCCCGGCGACGACACCGACCGGCTCGGCGATGTATGTGATGCCGTTTTGCTCATCGTCTTCGATGACGCCGACTGTTTTCTCACCGCGAAGTGAGTTGAAAATATATTCTGTCGCAAAGATGTTTTTGATCATCTTGTCTTCAAACACACCGCGACCTGTTTCTTCAAATGCATGTTTAGCGAGTACGACGTGTTGCTCGAGTCCGGCTAACGCCATCGCTTGGACGATCGTGTCGATTTTCTCTTGGTCAAACGTCATCAACGTGTCGAGTGCCGTGTGCGCTTGCTTAACGAGCGTGTCGACCATCTGTTCTGCTGATGTTTCCACTACTGCTTTCTCTTTAACTGCCATGTTGGTTTCCTCCTCATGAATGAGAGCTGATCTTCTGACTTGATGGAGAGCACGGGATAATCGGTTTGCCTGATAAGAGTTTGTGCTTTCCTTCACATTCATAGAATACACCGTTTCATTCAATTTGTGCGTGACAACAATGTGAACTCTTTCACAATATTTTTTTGCTGTTTGAGGATAGGTCTTGATTTTTATAGATCAGCTCAGTAAAATCGTATGCGTTTTCATGAAAACAAGGACAGACCTATATGTAAACGCTTACATTATTTGTGTCGTTAGTTTGGCGGAATCGGTGTGTAAATGCTCACAGTCCGATGATTGCTCGTCCACCCCGCCTGTGGTCGTGTATAATGAAGAAAGAACCTGACTAGGAAGTGACTATGACTATGCCAAGACAAGATGCAGCCGATCAGTTTGTGAAACTGATCCCGTTAATCAGAAGAAAACTGCTCCGCCGCTCCGACCTCCCGCAAATCCCGAACTTAAATTTCTCTCACTTTCATCTATTGATGTTGATCGAGGATGAAGGCGCGGTCACGAACGGACAAATTAGTGAGACGTTATCAATTGCCCCGCCGAACGTGACGCCGCTCATCACGAAGCTCGTCGACGAAGGGTATATTACACGTGTCCCTGACGAGCGCGACCGCCGCGTCATCTGGAACCAATTAACCGACCAAGGAGAGCGCGTGCTCCTCGAGCGGCGCGACTCGTTTCGGCGCCTGTTCGAGGATCGGTTAGCGTTCCTCGATGAGGATGAGACCGACCGCTTGATCGACAGTTTAAAGACGCTGACCGAGATCGTTGAGAAGATGGACAAGAGCGAGGGATGATTTTCTCTCGTCAACGCTCGCTTCTTCTTATATAATCGACAGTGAATCTATCGAACAATGGAAAGTGAGATGACACGTAATGGGTCGTAAATGGAACAACATTAAAGAGAAAAAGGCGTCTAAAGACGCCAATACGAGTCGTATCTACGCGAAGTTCGGCCGCGAGATCTACATCGTCGCCCGCCAAGGTGAACCTGATCCGGAATTGAACCAATCGCTCAAGTTCGTCGTCGAGCGCGCGAAGACGTATAACGTCCCGAAAGCGATCATCGACCGGGCCATCGACAAAGCGAAAGGCGGCGACGAAGAGAACTTCGACGAACTCCGCTATGAGGGCTTTGGGCCGAGCGGGTCGATGCTCATCGTCGACACGCTCACGAACAACGTCAACCGGACCGCCTCTGAAGTTCGGGCCGCGTTCGGCAAGAACGGTGGTAACATGGGCGTCAGCGGGTCGGTCGCGTATATGTTCGATGCGACGGCCGTCATCGGTGTCGGCGGGATGACAGCAGACGACGTGCTCGAACTCATGATGGAGCACGATCTCGATGTCCGTGACGTCATCGAAGAAGATGAGACGGTCATCGTCTATGCCGAGCCGGAAGAATTCCATGCCGTCCAGACCGCGTTCAAAGCGGCGGGTGTGGAGACGTTCGAAGTCGCCGAGCTGACGATGCTACCGCAAAACGAAGTCGAACTCGACGAAGCGTCGAAAGAGCAATTCGAGAAACTACTCGACGTGCTCGAAGACTTAGAAGACGTTCGTCAGGTGTACCATAACGTCGAACTATGATGAAGAAGCGATAACTTTTCGAAGTTGTCGCTTTTTTTGTTTTCATGATTTGACAAGTCATAAAACGTATGTTAAATTTCAAAAGTCTTTATCGTATTAAAGTGATAACAAGAGAAAGAACTTATGATTCGAAAGGTGTTGGAACTCATGAATGCTGTATTATTAGCTGTCATTGTCTTATTTGCTCTCGCGATCAGTCGTGTCCATATCGTCTTATCGCTCATCCTCGCCGCCATCGTCGGTGGACTTGTCGGAGGACTCGGTTTCAACGACACGTTGACCGCTTTCAGCGACGGGCTTGGTGGCGGTGCCACGATCGCCCTCAGCTACGCCCTGCTCGGTGCGTTCGCCGTCGGCTTGTCAAAGACCGGCCTGCCTGACGTCCTGGCTGAACGGTTGATCAGCATGTCTGGCCGTGATGTGACCGGCAAGAGTGTCGGTCGCGTCAAAGCGTTACTGCTGTCGCTGCTGCTCTTACTCGCTATCAGCTCACAGAACGTCTTACCGATCCACATCGCCTTCATCCCGATCGTCGTACCGCCGTTACTCGTCTTGTTCAATGAGTTGAAACTCGATCGCCGGCTCGTCGCGACGATCCTCACGTTCGGGCTTGTCACACCGTACATGTTGCTACCGGTCGGCTTCGGCGGCATCTACTTGAACGAGATTTTGCTCCCGAACGTCGAGACGAACGGGATGGCCGTCGGTGACGTCAATATCGTCAGCATCATGGCCATCCCGGCACTCGGGATGCTCGTCGGACTCATCACCGCTTTCTTCCACTACCGGAAACCGCGGTCGTATGAAACGATCCAACTCGGTCCGAGCGACTATGAGGTCCGCACGTTGAGCAACATGAAGATTTGGTTGACGGCGATCGTCGTCTTGGTCGTCTTGGTCGTTCAATTGCAGACCGAATCGATGATCGCTTCGGCCGTGACCGGTTTGATCCTGTTGACGCTCTTCCGTCTCATCCCTTGGTCAGAAGCGGACGATATCTTTACGAGCGGCATGCGCATGATGGCCTTCATCGGTTTCGTCATGATCGCCGCGAGCGGATTCGCCGCCGTCATCCGTGAAACGGGTGCGATTGAACCGCTCGTGAGCGGAGCAAGCAACTTGATGGGTGACTCGCAGTTCCTCGCCGCCCTCGTCATGCTCCTCGTCGGTCTCGTCATCACACTCGGTATCGGCTCGAGCTTTTCGACCATACCGATCATCGCCGCCATCTTCGTGCCGTTATGTATCCAGTATGGTTTCTCGGTCGAGGCGACGATCGCCATCATCGGAACGGCCGGAGCACTCGGTGACGCCGGTAGCCCGGCGAGTGATTCGACGCTCGGACCGACGAGCGGTTTGAACGCGGACGGGCAACACGACCACTTGCGTGAGACGGTCTGGCCGACGTTCCTCCACTACAACATCCCGCTCATCATCTTCGGCTTGATCGCCGCGATGGTATTATAATCACTTGCGGTTACGCCGCGCGTAAATCGTGCCCAGTAAGACGAGTACAAGTAAAAACCAAAACCCGGTATACATGAGGACTTCCATTAGCATCTCTGACTCCTCCTGTTGATCAATCTAAAAAGGAGCGACGAAATCGTCGCTCCTTTTTATGATGAAGTTTTTAGACGAGATTGACAAGCCTCCAAGTAAGCGTCGACCGTTTCAGCGACTTCTCGCCCTTCGCGGATCGCCCAGACGATCAAACTTTGTCCGCGTCTCGCGTCTCCGGCGACGAAAATGCCGTCTACGTTCGAAACGTAATCTCGTTTCGCTTCGATGCCTAGTTTCCGTAATTCGGATTCAGGGCGCTCAAAACCGATGGCGACGAGGACGAGGTCGGCCGGATACGTCTTGTGTGAATCTTCGACGACGAAGAACGTCGCGTGACCGTCTGGTTTGACGATCTTCTCCATCCGTTCCGTCTCGATGCCGGCGACGCGACCGTCTTGGTTAATAACTCGGTTCGAGCGGATCAAATACGTTCTCGGGTCATGCTCGTAACGTTCGATCGCCTCGGCGTAAGCATAATCGACCGAAAGCGTGTCTGGTTGAAGTGGCCACGGACGTTCTGGCGCCCGGAACATGCCTTTTTCCGGGTGTTTGCCGAACTGTGTGACCGATTTCGCACCTTGCCGGATCGCCGTCGCGACACAATCGGCCCCGGTGTCACCGCCACCGATGACGATGACGTCTTTCCCGGCCGCGTCATACTGTGCGTCGATCATTTTTCCGCCGAGCACCCGTGTCGACTCGGTCAAATAGTCCATCGCCGGTTCGACGCCGGTCGCATCGTCCCCTTCGATTCCGAGCGTCCGCTGTTTCTGCGCCCCCGTCGCCAGGATGACGGCATCAAACTTGTGGCGGAGTGACTCGACCGTCACATCAACACCGACGTTGACACCTGTCTTAAAGCGGATTCCTTCCGCCGCCAGCAAGTGAATCCGGCGCCGGACGACGTCTTTATCAAGCTTCATGTTTGGGATTCCGTAAAACAACAACCCGCCCGCCTCGTCAGCTTTTTCATACACAGTGACGTGATGACCGATTTGATTCAACTGGTCCGCCGCAGCGAGACCCGCTGGACCGCTGCCGATGATGGCGACCGAGCGTCCGGTCCGCATCTGGACGAGGCGCGGCTGGACCCATCCTTCTTCGAACGCGCGGTCGATGATCGTCCGTTCGATCGATTTGATGGCGACCGGGTCCTCGCTGATGCCGAGCGTACACGACCCTTCACATGGGGCCGGACAAACGCGGCCCGTGAACTCTGGGAAGTTGTTCGTCTCCATCAACCGCTCGTAAGCGCGATACCAGTCTTGGTCCGAGACGAGCTTGTTCCATTCCGGAATCAAATTGTGGATCGGGCACCCGATCGTCTCTTGCCCGATCATGTCACCGACGTGACAAAACGGGGTCCCGCAGTCCATGCAGCGCTCGGCCTGCTTGACGATCGGTTCATCGTCCATCCGGGATGCATATTCATCATAGTCACGTATCCGCTCGAGCACTGTCCGCTCAGGGAGCGTCTCACGTGGGATATCGATAAATTTATGTCTCATACTACGCCTCCTTCAGTCACGACCCGGAACAGTTCGAGGGCACGGTCTGCCTCGTTCAGTTCCGGACGAGTGGCTTCAATTTGACGCATGACGTCAAGTACGTTCGCATAATCGCGAGGTACGATTTTGACGAAGCGCTTCCGCTCGTCATCGAACGACTCGAGGATACGACTCGCTTTCACACTATCCGTGTGGAATTGATGCATCTCGAGCAGCGAATAAATCTGTTCTGTGTCCTCATCGGTCAACTCGCGTTCGACCGCTACGAGTTCCGTGTTGACGAGTTGGTCATAGTCTTGGTCACCGTATAGGAAGGCGACACCTCCGGACATCCCGGCCGCGAAGTTGCGGCCGACCGTTCCTAGGACGACGACCGTCCCACCGGTCATATATTCACACCCGTGATCCCCGACGCCTTCAGTGACGGTGACGGCACCTGAGTTTCGGACCGCGAACCGTTCCCCCGTGTGTCCGTTAAAGAATGCCATCCCCGATGTCGCCCCGTACAAGCAGACGTTGCCGGCGATGATTTGTTCGCTCTCGTCGAACGGGGCATGTTTCTCAGCGATGACCGCGAGTTTCCCGCCGCTCAACCCTTTTCCGACATAATCGTTCGCATCCCCGATCACAGAGATCGTGATGCCATGAGGAAGAAATGCGCCTAAACTTTGTCCGGCCGATCCGCTCAGTCGGAGTGAGATCGTATCTTCAGCCAAACCGATGTTGCCGTGAACTTTCGTCACTTCGTAGCCGAGCATCGTCCCGACGGCCCGGTCCGTATTGCGGACCCGCCCGACGAAGAACGTCGGTTGAAGCGATTTGATCGAACGCGATACGGCTGGGATCAATTTTCGATGGTCGTACGACTGAAAAGCCGGATGAGGTAACTCTTCCTTCCCCGGTAACGCTGTCGGGACCGATAACATCGGTGTCAAATCGAGCATTTTCGCTTTCGCGTGCTCCTGTTTCCAGGCGCTCTCTTCTAGCAAGTCCGTTCGGCCGATGACCTCACCGATCGTCTTCGCGCCGAGCGAGGCGAGTATTTCGCGCACTTCTTCGGCGAGGAACGTCATAAGATTGACGACGTGTTCCGGTTTACCCATGAACTTTTGGCGAAGCGCCGGGTCTTGTGTCGCGACGCCGACCGGACACGTGTCCAGATGACAGGCCCGCATCATGATACAGCCGAGCACGACGAGCGGTGCCGTCGCGAACGCGTATTCCTCCGCCCCAAAGATGGCGGCGAGGACGATATCGCGTCCGGTCATGAGCTTGCCGTCCGTCTCGAGCGTGACGCGGCCGCGAAGTCCGTTCAATGCGAGCGTCTGGTGTGTCTCAAGCAATCCGAGCTCCCACGGGAGACCAGTATGCTTGATCGACGTTCGAGGCGAAGCACCTGTCCCGCCATCGTAGCCGCTGATGACGATCGTGTCGGCGTTCGCCTTGGCGACGCCGGCCGCAATCGTTCCGACACCGGATTTCGAGACGAGCTTGACGCTCACTTTTGCTTGCGGATTGACGTGCTTCAAGTCAAAGATCAACTGGGCCAAGTCTTCGATCGAGTAGATGTCATGGTGCGGTGGCGGCGAGATGAGCCCGACACCTGGGACCGAGCCGCGCACTTCGGCGACCCACGGGTAGACTTTATTGCCAGGCAACTGCCCACCTTCCCCTGGTTTCGCACCTTGCGCCATCTTGATTTGAATCTCATCGGCATGATACAAATATTCGGCCGTGACACCAAATCGTCCACTTGCCACTTGTTTGATCCGACTGATGCGCTCGTTCCCGTCCGCGTCAGGAGTGAAGCGGTTACGGTTTTCGCCGCCTTCACCTGAGTTGCTCTTCCCGCCGATCCGGTTCATGGCGATGGCGAGCGTCTCATGTGCCTCTTTCGACAGTGAGCCGAACGACATCGCGCCCGTCTTGAAACGGCTGACGATCGAGGCGACCGATTCGACCTCGTCGATCGGGATAGGCTCTTGCGATTTAAAGTCGAACAACTGTCTTAAAAATTGACCGGATGCTTCGTGCTGTTTGACGTAAGCGTCATAGTAACGGCGTTCGTTCTCACGGCACGCCCGCTGCAACAAGTGAATCGACTTAGGGTTAAAGGCGTGCTCTTCTCCGTCGGCTCGCCACTGGAAATCTGCTCCCGCTTCAAGCGGACGGTCACGGCTAAACGCCGATTCGTGCTGACGCCGTGATTCTGCTTCGAGCTCCTTGAACCCGATCCCGGACAGTTGTGACGTCGTCCCGCGGAAATGACGGTCGATCAATGCGCGGTCGATGCCGACCGCCTCAAAAATTTGTGCTCCCCGGTAACTTTGCACGGTCGAGATCCCCATCTTCGACATAATTTTGACGATTCCATCGACTGCAGCCGTTTGATAGCGGCGGATTGCTGCTTCGACCGAGAACGAAATCAATCCGGCTTCTACCGCTTCCGCGATCGTCGCGTACACTAAATACGGATAGACCGCATCGGCCCCGTATCCGATCAAAGCGGCGGCTTGGTGCACTTCTCTCACTTCTCCGCTTTCAGCGATGAGACTGCATGACGCCCGTAAGTTCGACCGAATCAAATGTTGATGGACCGCGCTCATGACGAGCAGGGCCGGCATCGCGAGCGATGACTCGGACATGTCACGGTCAGACAAGACGATGACTTCAGCCCCATCTCGGACGGCCGCATCGACACGTTCAAACAATGACTCGAGCGAACGTTCGAGGTCTGTTTCATACGTTGTCGTGATGCGGGCGACGTTCATTTTCAACTTCACCGCCTCGACTGTCGCCGCGTCAATGATCGGATGTTCGAGCCAGACGCGGCGGGCGTGTCCCCGACCGGTATGAACCGGATTCGCTTGAGGACCGAGCCAAGTGAACGTCGCCGTGACGATTTTCTCGCGCAACGCGTCGATCGGCGGGTTTGTCACTTGGGCGAAGTGTTGCTTAAAGTAATGGAACAGCGACCGCGGTCGCTCTGACAAGACGGCGACCGGTTGGTCATGGCCCATCGAGCCGATCGGATCTTTTTTCTCGAGGATGAGCGGCACGAGATATTGCTCGATATCCTCTTTCGTGTATCCGAACGCCCGTTGTTTACGGTGCACCTGTTCGACGACCGGTTCATTCACAGGCTGGTCCGCAATCGTCGTCATCTGCTTCAACCATTTCCCGTACGGTTCGGCCCGGGCGATTGTCTGTTTGATCTCTGCGTCTGGGATGAGACGTTTCGATTCCAAGTCGATGAGGAGGAGCTGCCCGGGACGGAGACGCTGCTTCGTCTTGACGTTCTCCGCATGGACCGGGATGACCCCGCTCTCAGACGACAGGATGAGTTCCCCGTCCATCGTCTCGATATAACGCATCGGCCGCAAGCCGTTCCGGTCCAAGATTGCCCCGATTTGACGCCCGTCCGTGAAGACGACGCCCGTCGGTCCGTCCCACGGCTCCATGATCGACGAATGGTACTGATAAAAGTCTTTTTTGAACGGATCCATCGATACTTCGGCGAACGGCTCAGGGATGAGCATCATCGCCGTGTGTGCGATCGAACGACCGGTCCGAGTGAAGAACTCGAACGCGTTGTCGAGCATCGAGGAGTCACTGCCCGTTTCTTGGAGCACGGGGAACAGTTCGTTCACATCATCGAACAGGTCGGTCGAGGTCACACCTTCGCGGGCACGCATCGCATCGATGTTCCCGCGCAACGTGTTGATCTCACCGTTATGCACGATCATCCGGTTCGGATGGGCCCGCTCCCATGACGGGAACGTGTTCGTCGAGAACCGTGAATGGACGATCCCGAACGTGCTCTTATAAGCCGGCGATTGCAGATCGAGATAAAACCGCTCAATCTGGATCGGCGTCAACATCCCTTTATAAACGATCGTCTTCGTCGACAGGCTCGGAAGATAAAGGTTTAATTCGTCTGTTTTCTCGATCATCCGGCGAAGCTGATAGAGCGAGCGTTCGTTTGAATCGTAGTCCGCGAACGGGCACGACACGAACCATTGATAAATCGTCGGTTGTGTCACCCGAGCGTGTTCACCGATCGCCAAACTGTCGACCGGTACTTCCCGCCAGGCGATCGTCGCGAAATCGAGTTCATCGGCGAGTCGCTCCATTTGTTGTTGCTTGTCGCGCAACTTTGTCTCGTTCGGTTGGAAGAACACCATGCCGACCGCATAGCCCCCCGGCGCTGGCAAGTTCATCGTCTGAGTGAATAACTCGTGTGGCAACTCGGTCATGATGCCGGCCCCGTCACCAGCGTCGATGACGCCTTGCCCACCTCTATGTTCGAGCTTACAGAGCATCGATAGCGATTTGCTGACGATCTCGTGCTTTGTTTCTCCCATTAAATTGACATATAACCCAATACCGCATGCGTCTTTTTCGAATCGTGGATCGTACAAACTTGTTCGCTCCATCGAATCAGCCCCTCTCTATCCATCTTGTTCGTAATTTTTATTCTGTTCTAAATATTCTGAAAAATCAAGTATGTTGAATAGATTTTTGCATAACGGTAACGGGATGAATATTTTTTGTAAGCGGATACATATTTGATATCAGGGGATTTCTCAAAACAACTTATAATCCATAATGAATATTTATCCATCAAATATATTTATGTATAGGTTCATCAGAACTTGTTATTCCCAAAGAAAAAGATAGCCCGTTTAGGCTATCTTTTTGCTTGTCATACTGTTTTTCTAGAGTGATGCAAAAACGAACGCGGCCGTTTCCAAATGATCAAGCCGACGTAACCGAGCGCGAGCACGATGAGCGCGCTCACGAGGACGACGTAAAGCGTCCCGTTGTCGATTCGGGCGAAGATGCCCACATACGCCCAGGCGAAGACGAGCGGGTAGATGAAGTCGCGGTGCCACCACATGAACACCAAAGCGAGGACGACCCCGACCATGAGCATGAGTGACGTCCATGCCAACTCATCTAAGCCGAGCAACGTCGTAATCCGTTCCGTCTTCATGACGATGAAGACGTTAACGATCGTCGCGACCGACACCCAGCCGAGGTAAACCGAGAATGGGAAACGGTCAAGCCAGCTCGTCGACGTGCGGAAGGCGATGTAATACAACCAAGCGAGCGTCGCTAAAAAAGCGGCCATGACGACGAGCGAGGCGATGAACCACTCGTTTGTGAACGCGAGCAGCCAAAGACCGTTCAAAATACACGACACGAGAAAACCTGCCTTCATCCGGTTAGCCTGTCGGTTCGCGACCGACCCTTTCTTCAATTGGAGTACGAGCCATACTGCGAGCGCGACGTAAATGAGTCCCCAAATCGAGAAAGCGTATCCGGCCGGCTTGAAATAAATATCGATCCGGTCTGACACGGCCGCGTTATTACCGCTCGCGAAGTAGTTGATGACGACTGTTGCTAAAAACGCCAGCCAGTTGACTAAAGGCCATTTTGACAAGTCCATAAATAGGATCTTCCGAAGAAGACCTGACACCTCCTTTATTAACATAGTATTCTATACCCGTGTGTCTCTGCTCATACACAAGCGAAATGAAAAAGAGACTCAAATAATGAGTCTCAATCAGTGTGAACTACTCACCACTTATTTGCTTCGCAACTTGAAGTGGGAGCTTCTTGGGAAGACCGTGCTTTGACCAGCCACGGTTGTGGACCAAGCTCGTCGGGCAGTCCCTGCCCTGGAGTGTTTCAGTCGGCGAGCC
>NZ_SJUQ01000097.1:0-201 GCF_004337045.1 Exiguobacterium sp. SH5S4 | reverse complement strand
CGACGATCAGCGTCCGTCCCTTCAGCAGCCCCATCTCTTTCGCGACCTCGACCGTGTGTGCGAGCAGTTTGTCGAGCAGTTTGTCGTCGTCCATGCGTTGGCGGCGGAATTTCGTGAGCGAGGACGGGTTGATGACGCCGTCCTCCGGCGCGAGATCCAGGAAATACTTATAGGTGAGGTCGGTCCTCGCCCGTCTGACGA
>NZ_SJUQ01000096.1:0-243 GCF_004337045.1 Exiguobacterium sp. SH5S4 | reverse complement strand
GAAAGAGGATCACATGAAAAACGGCCAACTGAAGCCGGGGTACAACGTCCAAATCGCAACCGAAGGTCAGTACACGCTTGCCTATGATGTCTATCCGAACCCGACCGACATGAAGACGTTGATCCCGCATACGATGTACAGGAAGGAACAGAAGAAGAAATGGCGCGAGGACCCGTTCAACCTCGCGAACTGGGCGTATGATGACGGGACAGACACGTTCACGTGCCCGGACGGGAGAAGGCT
>NZ_SJUQ01000095.1:0-249 GCF_004337045.1 Exiguobacterium sp. SH5S4 | reverse complement strand
TTGCTCCAGTCCACATCATAAGGATGGCCCTCGACCACGGCTGGATCGTCGTCCTCGCTCAGTAGCTCGTATAGGCGTTCATTGATCTCGAGGATCGGATACAGTGCGAGCTTGGCTCGGATCCAGGCCAGTCTTTCCTGCCGAACGAGTAAGTTCGGCACGCCCAGGTACTCTTTGATTCTACCCGGCAGATATTCGGAATAACGGGAGTGACCGAAGCTTCTTGGCTTCTTGTGCCAAGTGCTGATG
>NZ_SJUQ01000094.1:0-253 GCF_004337045.1 Exiguobacterium sp. SH5S4 | reverse complement strand
GATCTAGCGTTTCTAAGACACACGGTCCGAACGGACCATGCATATTTTTCTTGGTTTGATGTCTTGATGAATCTTCAGTTTTCAAAGAACAATCGAGGGACGAACCCTCAAAACTGAACGATGGGCATGCCACATGGGCATTTTCCTTAGAAAGGAGGTGATCCAGCCGCACCTTCCGATACGGCTACCTTGTTACGACTTCACCCCAATCATCTGTCCCACCTTCGGCGGCTGGCTCCTTGCGGTTACCTCA
>NZ_SJUQ01000093.1:0-266 GCF_004337045.1 Exiguobacterium sp. SH5S4 | reverse complement strand
CGAATCTAAAGGCCGGGAGTTCGAATCTCTCAGGGTGCACCATTTATAACGGGAAGTAGCTCAGCTTGGTAGAGCACTTGGTTTGGGACCAAGGGGTCGCAGGTTCGAATCCTGTCTTCCCGACCATTTATTTTTTGGTCTTTGAAAACTGAACGATGAGGCAAAAAAAGTTTTACAAGTTTTGATTGAAGCGCAAGCTTCGTCATTTTTAAGAGCTATATCAAATTCTTTGGAGAGTTTGATCCTGGCTCAGGACGAACGCTGGC
>NZ_SJUQ01000092.1:0-295 GCF_004337045.1 Exiguobacterium sp. SH5S4 | reverse complement strand
GCTCCTAGTGCCAAGGCATCCACCGTACGCCCTTTCTACCTTGATCTAGCGTTTCTAAGACACACGGTCCGAACGGACCATGCATATTTTTCTTGGTTTGATGTCTTGATGAATCTTCAGTTTTCAAAGAACAATCGAGGGACGAACCCTCAAAACTGAACGATGGGCATGCCACATGGGCATTTTCCTTAGAAAGGAGGTGATCCAGCCGCACCTTCCGATACGGCTACCTTGTTACGACTTCACCCCAATCATCTGTCCCACCTTCGGCGGCTGGCTCCTTGCGGTTACCTCA
>NZ_SJUQ01000091.1:0-303 GCF_004337045.1 Exiguobacterium sp. SH5S4 | reverse complement strand
TGACGAAATCGAACGATACGAGATCGTGGATGAGCCGTAGCTCGTCATCGGCAGGGATCAACAGATCGTAAAGCGCCGCATACGGGCTCGGCGGCATGTTCGGCAGGTCTGGCATCATCGGGATCGCCTCCAGGATGTGTAGTTATAGCCAGTTTAGTCCGAAACGGCAAGGACGTACAGCGTCGCCCCGAGGGCACGCCGACTCCCGGGGGAACAGCGGGCAAGGCGAGACCCAGCAGCGACATCGTCGCGATGCGGCTCGCTGACCGCCCCCAGGAAAGCGGCGTGCCGGACAGGGCGGCT
>NZ_SJUQ01000090.1:0-368 GCF_004337045.1 Exiguobacterium sp. SH5S4 | reverse complement strand
AGCAGTTTGTCGTCGTCCATGCGTTGGCGGCGGAATTTCGTGAGCGAGGACGGGTTGATGACGCCGTCCTCCGGCGCGAGATCCAGGAAATACTTATAGGTGAGGTCGGTCCTCGCCCGTCTGACGAGATCGACATCCGATAGGTTCGAGTGCGCCTTGAGGAACAGATATTTGAACATCCGGACAGGATGGACGGCCATCCGCCCGTTGTCGTGACAATACGTGTCCGCGAGCAGGTCGGTGACGAAATCGAACGATACGAGATCGTGGATGAGCCGTAGCTCGTCATCGGCAGGGATCAACAGATCGTAAAGCGCCGCATACGGGCTCGGCGGCATGTTCGGCAGGTCTGGCATCATCGGGATCGC
>NZ_SJUQ01000008.1:0-89911 GCF_004337045.1 Exiguobacterium sp. SH5S4 | reverse complement strand
TCAGGGAACAATTCCCTTGTCTGGTGGCGATAGCGAAGCGGCCACACCCGTTCCCATGCCGAACACGGAAGTTAAGCGCTTCAGCGCCGAAAGTAGTTGGGGGTCTCCCCCTGTGAGGATAGGACGTTGCCAGGCAAGATCGTTCCGCAATAGCTCAGTGGTAGAGCAACCGGCTGTTAACCGGTAGGTCGTAGGTTCAAATCCTACTTGCGGAGCCAATAAGGCCCGTTGGTCAAGCGGTTAAGACACCGCCCTTTCACGGCGGTAACACGGGTTCGATTCCCGTACGGGTCACCATTTTGGAGGATTAGCTCAGCTGGGAGAGCACCTGCCTTACAAGCAGGGGGTCGGCGGTTCGATCCCGTCATCCTCCACCATTTTAATTAACCAATCAAACCATATATGCCGGTGTAGCTCAGTTGGTAGAGCATCTGACTTGTAATCAGAGGGTCGAGGGTTCAAATCCTTTCGCCGGCACTCCTTGGGGGGGTAGCGAAGTGGCTAAACGCGGCGGACTGTAAATCCGCTCCCTCGGGTTCGGCGGTTCGAATCCGCCCCCCCCCACCAGGTTTGAGCCATTAGCTCAGTTGGTAGAGCATCTGACTTTTAATCAGAGGGTCGCAGGTTCGAGCCCTGCATGGCTCACCATTTTTTTCGCGGAAGTAGTTCAGTGGTAGAATACGACCTTGCCAAGGTCGGGGTCGCGGGTTCGAATCCCGTCTTCCGCTCCATATTTATTCCCTGTAATGGGGCCTTAGCTCAGCTGGGAGAGCGCCTGCCTTGCACGCAGGAGGTCAGCGGTTCGATCCCGCTAGGCTCCACCATTTGTTTTTTTCTTAAGTTACTTACGACTTAAGTTTTTTTTTGCGTAAATCCATGAAACCATTCACTTAAGAGTACAGAGAAAGGCAGCCTGCCACCATTCAGGCTGCCTTTTTGTATGTTTATTCACCGGTGTGTGAAGTTGAACCACACATTTGGTAGCGTTTACAATGTAGGTATCAATTGCTCAAGGGGGAATGGCTATGCAATGGTCATATATTGAAGTACCACTCCGTTACGGACAGGGGAAACACGGAGTCGATCAAGGTCCAACTAAATTGCGAACACTCGGAATTGAGGCATTACTGCCAAAAGGGACGCTACAACAAACGATTCGCGTCTTGCCAGAGTCAGAAATTCAAGTGAATGAAGAACATTTAAAGCGTGTAGACGGCGTCTTGTATACGGTCAATGAGCTGGCAGACGTCGTTGCTGCCGATGTCCGAGCGAATCGATTCCCGTTGATCGTTGGGGGCGATCACAGCATGGCAATCGGTACACTAGCTGGGCTCGCCAAAACCGGACCGTACGGCGTGATTTGGGTCGATGCCCATGCTGATTTGAATACGGGGGAAACATCACCGTCAGGCAATATTCACGGGATGCCGCTTGCCGCTGCGATGGGACTAGGTGACATCCGATTGACGGAAGTCGGAGGGCGTGAACCAAAGCTTGCGCCAGAACATCTAGTTTACATCGCTTTACGTGATATTGATGAGGGAGAGATGCGAGAGATTAAGCGGCTTGGGATCAAGGTCGTGACGGTCGAAGAAGTTCGGACGCGTGGCGTCGAGACAATCATGGCTGAAACGATCGAGTATTTACGTAATCGTGTCGATCGCTTCTATCTCAGCTTTGACATGGACAGTTTGGACGCTCAACTCGTCCCTGGAACAGGAACCCCGGTCGATGGCGGGTTGACGGCAGAGGAAGGGAAAGCAATTTTGGCGGAAGCGATGAAAGCCGACGAGTTGATTGCGATCGAGCTCGTCGAATTGAACCCTGCACTTGACCAAGAGGATACAACCGTTCAACTCGCCTTCAGTTTATGCGAAACGATTTTGAAATCCAAAGAAAACCTGTTACTGGAAAGCAAAACAGTCTAATCGCCTTACAGTTTCCAAATCCGTTTGCTACAATGGGTTTGGAAACTTTTTTTGTGTGATGTGAAACCTGATCAGACAACTGAACGTATACTGTATTGACCGCATAGGTTGCGGAGAGGGGAAGTGGATTGATGGAACGGCTGACCACCCGTTTAGTAGACGAATTAAGGTCGGGGAATCACGATTCGTTTGCTGAGCTGGTAGAACTGTACAAGGATGGTGTCTTTGCCGTCGCCTTTAAGATTTTATACGATCGTGGCGAAGCCGAGGATGCTGCCCAAGAGACGTTCATTCGTGCATATACCCGGATTGATACGTATGATCCGCAGTATAAGTTCAAGACATGGTTGTATCGAATCGCCACGAACGTCGCCATCGATCGTCTCCGAAAGCGAAAGCCGGAGTATTCGATGGATGCCGAAATCGCTGGCACGGATGGTCTCACCTATCAAGACCATTTGGCCGATGATGCCCCCCAACCCGACGCCCAAGTCGTTCACCGCGAGATTCGAGGCGAAATGCATGAGGCAATCCAGCAACTGCCGGACAAATATCGTATCCCGTTACTGCTCAAGTACGTGGACGATTTGTCGCTCAAAGAAATTAGCGTCATGATCGATATGCCGGTCGCAACGGTTAAAACAAGGATCTTCCGGGGAAGAGAAATGTTAAAAACAATCTTTCAAAACAGGGAGGGGTTCAATTGACTCCTGAAGAGAAACTGCAACAATACTTGGAAGATGGCATCCTGCCCGAAGAATCTGACGAATTACGTCAATTACTAGAGGACGAAGCCTTATACGAGGCGTACCTTCAGTACGAACGAATAGATGCCGAACTTAAAGCACTTCCACGTCCTAAGCTATCAGACGATTTTACGGCGCGCGTGATGGCGGCCATTCCTGAAGCGAAAACGTCTCCGCCGGCGACACCGATCGTGCGTCTTGAAGACCGTCCACGGCCACGGAGAAAACCGCATTCGAAACAGATGACTTGGTTGCGGAAGCATCCGGGACTCGTCGCGGCCTTACTATTCTTTAGTTTAATGTCGAGCGCGACACTCGGTTTATGGAACGGCTCTACCGAAACCATGACGTACACGAAAGTACCTGGAATCGTTGTCACAGAGAACGAGGTCGTCGTACCGAAAGACGTCATCGTCGAGCGTGATATTACGGTCCAAGGCGGGGACCTGCGGATCGAAGGTACCGTCAACGGCAATGCGACAGCCGTGCACGGCCGAGCCTATTTGGCCAGTGCGGGTGAAGTGACCGGAGAGCTCGAACAAATCGACCGGATTTTTGAGTGGGTTTGGTACTCCATCAAGCAAATACTTTAATCGAGGCGCCTCAGGGCGTCTTTTTCATTCGTTTCAATCTGGTTTCGTTTTGTCATCTAACGATGCGTTGTTTGGGAAATATGATATAATGAAACTTGCACGAATTGGCTAGGTAGTTGAGGAGGGGAGCATTTGCCGCTACTTGAAAAGGTTTCAATCTTATCATTTTTTAGTCTTTCAGAGAACGTACATTGGTACGATTATTTGAATGATGTTTTAGATATTGTCGTCGTCACGTACGTCATCTATAAACTGATGATGATCGTCCGTGGGACAAAAGCGGTCCAACTGATAAAAGGGATTTCAATCATCCTCGTCAGCTGGTTCCTCAGCGGATTCTTTGGTTTGAAGACGTTACAGTTCTTGCTGAACCAAGTGATCACGTATGGTTTGCTTGGGATCATCATCATCTTCCAACCAGAACTTCGACGCGGGCTCGAGCACTTAGGGCGAACGAGCAATTTGTTCGGTCGTACGAGCACGAGCGATGAGGACAAGCAACGACAAATGATCGAAGCGATTGTCAGTTCGGCACAGTACATGTCGAAACGTCGAATCGGGGCGTTGATCGCGATTGAACGAGATACCGGGTTGAACGAATACGTTGAAACCGGTATCCGGATGGACTCGCACATCACGTCACAACTGATCATCAATTTATTTATTCCGAATACACCGCTTCACGATGGGGCGATGATTATCCAAGACGGGAAAATTGCAGCGGCGGCTTGTTATTTACCGCTCTCGGAAAGCCCGCACATCGATAAGGCGCTCGGGACGAGACACCGGGCCGCGATCGGGGTCAGTGAAGTGACCGATAGCGTGACGCTCACCGTTTCAGAAGAGACGGGTGCGGTATCTCTGGCGATTGCTGGACGTTTATACCGCGAGCTAGACGAGGAGGCACTTCGCAACAAGTTGATCCAAGAACTTGTTATTGAAGAAAAAGAGACGACACTCTCGTTCTTTAATAAAAAAGGGGGGGACAAGTAAGTGATTGATCAGTGGTTACAACATAAATGGTTTCTCCGCATCATCGCACTTGCTTTAGCCATCCTTCTTTATTTTATGGTCGCCGAGACGAGCTCGTCGACCAATTCAACAAATGCATTGCCGATTGTTGGGCAAAGTTCGATGTCGCTTGACGTTCCTGTCGAAGTATTCTTCGATGAAGTACAATACGTCGCGTACAACGTTCCTGAAGAGATGAACGTTGAGCTGCAAGGTCCATCGAGTAGTTTGACGATGACAAAATTGGTGAAAGATTATCAAGTGTTCGTCGATTTAACGAACCTCGGTACTGGGTTCCATCGTGTCCCGGTGGAAGCACGGGGTTTCGGTGGGGATGTAAACGTAAAACTTGAGCGTGACACTGTTGAAATTTACATCGATCGAAAACAGACAGTTGAAGTACCTGTATCGGTCAACTTGTTAAATAAAGACCAGTTGCCGGAAGGGTATGTGGTCGGAGAAGCGGAAATCGAGCCGGCGACTGTAAAAGTTTCTGGTGGCGAAAGCCGGATTCAAAACGTAAAAGAAATCACGTTGAACGTCGATGTGGCGAATCAAAACCAGACGTTCACGCGTGAGGTGCCGCCGACGATTTTAGATGCGAACGGAAACCCGCTTAACGTGACGGTCGAACCGAACATCATCAACGTCACGGTTCCTGTCTATGAACAAAGTGCCGTGTTCCCGATTGAAGCTGTCACGACCGGCGAAGTTGCCGATAAATTCAGGCTCGTTGACACGTTGCTAGAGGAAACAGAAGTCCGTGTTTTCGCACCGCGCGAAGTGCTCGATGCACTAGACCGTGTTGAGACCGAGCCGATTGACCTTGATGGCGTCGATCAAACGGGGAAAGTGACAGCGAAGCTTGTCCTGCCGGAAGGCGCATCATCGCTCGCTGCCGAGCAAGTGGAAGTCCAGCTACTCGTCCGAGCGGATGATCAAACGCGAGATGATACCGGGGAATTGACGGAACGCATCCGTTTAACCGTGCCTGTCACGGTCAGAGGCTATGATCGGACGAACTATACGCTTCAAGCACCGGAAGTCGTCAGCGTCACATTGTCAGGTAAACGGTCACTCCTTGAGAGCGTGACGTCGAACAGCATCAGTGTGACACTAGATTTGACGGGTCTGCCGAGTGGTTTGCATGGGGTCGATGTAGACTATGAAGTACCGAAAGGCGCGACGGTCGTCTCGCCGAAAACAATCGACGTCGAGTTAACGAGCGTCGAAGACCAAACCGAAACGTCTTCGCTTCAATGAGACGTTCAATCATACAAAAGTGAGGAAACGAATATATGGGTAAATATTTTGGAACAGATGGGGTCCGCGGTGTCGCGAACTCAGAATTGACAGCAGAACTAGCTTATCGTTTAGGACGCATTGGTGGTTACGTGTTATCGAAGCACTTGCCAGCCGGTGAACAGCCGAAAGTATTGATCGGGCGTGACACACGCATTTCAGGTCATATGCTCGAAGGCGCACTGATCGCAGGTCTTTTGTCAATCGGAGCGGAAGTGATGCGTCTCGGTGTCATCTCGACACCAGGTGTGGCTTACTTGACGAAGTCGCTTGACGCGACAGCAGGTGTCATGATCTCAGCTTCACATAACCCGGTTGCCGACAACGGCATCAAATTCTTCGGTAGCGACGGTTTCAAGCTCGATGATGCGACTGAAGCAGAGATCGAAACGATTCTCGACGCGGCGGAAGATACACTCCCGCGTCCGACAGGGAAAGATCTCGGATTCGTCTCGGACTACTATGAAGGGGCACAAAAATACCTTCAACTCTTGAAACAGACGGTCGATGAGGACCTCGATGGTCTCCATATCGCCCTCGACTGTGCCCATGGCGCGACGAGCGGCCTTGCGGCTCGCTTGTTCGCTGACCTTGAAGCGAACGTCTCGACAATCGGTAGTTCACCGAACGGGTTGAATATTAATGAAGGCGTCGGCTCGACACATCCGGAACACTTGGCACAATTCGTTCGCGAAAAGGGAGCGGACATGGGCCTTGCGTTTGACGGAGACGGAGACCGCTTGATCGCAATCGATGAGAACGGCGACATCGTCGACGGCGATAAAATCATGTACATTTGCGGAAAATACTTGAGCGAAAAAGGTCGTTTGAAAGACAATACGATTGTCGCGACAGTCATGAGTAACCTTGGCTTCCACAAAGCAGTCGAAGACGCAGGTATGACGGCTCTTCAAACAGCTGTTGGTGACCGTTACGTCGTCGAAGAGATGAAGAAGCATAACTACACGCTCGGTGGCGAGCAGTCGGGTCATCTCATCTTCCTCGATTACTCGACGACGGGCGACGGGATGCTCTCGGGTGTCCAACTCGCACAAATCGTGAAGACGACAGGACGCAAGCTGTCTGAACTAGCAGCTGAAATGCCGGTCTATCCACAAACGCTCGTCAACATTCGCGTCACGAATAAACAGGATGCGATGACAGGGGAGCGCGTGCTCACAACGATTCAAGAAGCGGAAGCTGAAATGAACGGAAACGGGCGTATTCTCGTCCGGGCATCAGGTACAGAGCCACTCGTTCGAGTGATGGCTGAAGCGCCGACGAAGGAAGACTGCGACCGTTACGTCGAACAAATCGCTCAAGTCGTCCGTGAAGATTACGGTGTTGAAGGATAATTTTGTCGAAACAGGGAATAACACAAGGGAATCCAATTTTGGGTTCCCTTTTTGTTTCCGTTTTGTCACTGTGAAATCATTTGATTTTCTTGACGGATGGGGGTGTGATTTGTACTATTAAGAGCGTGACCTTAGAAACGGAGGGGCACAAAGTACGAGAAAGCGCCAGAACTCTTTATGAGTTGACGAGGTTGGAGGTTATCGAGATTTCGGCGGATGCCTCCTAGTCGCCTGTCACGACTAAAAGCAATCCCTCAAAACGTTCGGGTGACCGGACGGCCAAAGGGGAGCGCATTGACAGCTCTTTGAAAAAGCCCGTTTCCTTTTTCGAGAAATCGAATATAGAGGAGATTTTTGTATGTGTGGAATTGTAGGAATGATTGGGAATATCGGAGCGAAGGAAATCCTTCTCAAAGGTCTGGAAAAACTCGAGTATCGTGGCTATGACTCGGCAGGTCTTGCGTTGATGCATGACTCTGTCAACGTTCATAAGGAAGTCGGTCGCATCAAGGCGCTACGCGAAGTCGTCCCAGCAGAAGTAGACGGATTGATCGGAATCGGCCACACACGTTGGGCAACACACGGGGTACCGAGCGTACCGAACGCCCACCCGCACCAGAGCACGACGGGCCGCTTCACGCTCGTCCACAACGGTGTCATCGAGAACGACGAGCAGATCAAGGCGACGCTCGACGCACCGTTTCTCTCAGAGACGGACACGGAAGTCATCGTTCAATTGATGGAGAAGAACTTCGTCGCACTTGGTGACGTCGAATTGGCCTTCCGCAAGACGTTGTCTGAGCTCCACGGCTCGTACGCGATCGCGATGATCGACTCAGAGGACAAAGAGCGCCTCTATATCGGTAAGAACAAGTCGCCGCTCCTCGTCGGACTTGGTGATGGTACGTTCAACGTCGTCGCGTCGGACGCGATGGCGATGCTCCAAGTGACGGACCAGTACCTCGAGCTCCACGACGGCGAGATCGTCATCTTGACACGTGAGTCGGCGACGATCAAGACGCTCGACGGCGACGTGCTCGAGCGCGCGCCGTACACGGCCGAGATCGATGCGTCAGACATCGAGAAGGGCACGTACGCGCACTACATGTTGAAGGAGATGGACGAGCAACCGGCCGTCATCCGTAACATCATCCAACACTACCAGAACGACAATGGCGACATCGAGCTCACGGAAGGCGTTCGTTCGCTCGTCTCAGAAGCAGACCGCATCTACATCGTCGCTTGTGGAACGAGTTACCACGCTGGTCTCGTCGGCAAGCAATTGATCGAGCGCGTCGCTGGTGTGCCGACTGAAGTGCACGTCGCGTCAGAGTTCGGTTACAACATGCCGCTCCTCACGGAGAAACCATTGTTCCTCTTCATCTCACAATCAGGTGAGACGGCCGACAGCCGTGCCGTCCTCGTCGAAGTGAAGAAGCGCGGCTACAAAGCGCTCACACTCACGAACGTTGCCGGTTCAACGCTGTCGCGTGAAGCGAACGAGACGATGCTCCTCCATGCTGGCCCTGAGATTGCGGTCGCATCGACGAAAGCGTACACGGCGCAAATCGCCGTGCTGGCGATCCTCGCTTACGACATCGCTCGTGCGAACGGGAAGAAGCTTCCGTTCGACCTTATGACGGAACTCGCTCGCATCGCGACGATCATGGACTCGGTCATGGCTCAAAAAGAAATCTTTGAGCAGTTGGCTGACAAGTTCTTGAAAGAATCACGTAACGCGTTCTTCCTCGGTCGTGGGATGGATTCATACGTTGGTCTCGAAGGCGCGCTCAAGCTGAAAGAGATCTCGTATATCCAAGCGGAAGGCTACCCAGGCGGTGAGCTCAAGCACGGACCGATCGCGTTGATCGAAGACGGCACACCGGTCATCACGCTCGTCTCGCAACCGAACACGCACCTCAACATTCGTGGAAACATCAAGGAAGTTGTCGCTCGTGGCGCAGTTGCCTGCACGATCTCGATGGAAGGCATGGAACACGAGAGTGATTCATTCGTCTTGCCGCGTGTCGAGCCGTTGCTCACACCACTCGTGACGGTACTCCCGCTTCAACTCATCTCATATTACGCTGCACTCGCGCGTGACTGTGATGTCGACAAGCCACGTAACTTGGCGAAGTCAGTAACTGTAGAATAAAGAGTAGGCCAAGATCTTTCGAGATCTTGGCTTTTTTTTGTGATTTACGTTGCGTCAACCGGCTTGATATACTGAGTTTATAAACGACTAAGGAGAGAACGCCATGCGAATCCAAACATTTAAAACATTCATCCTGCCGGAGGAAGTGCGTTCATAAGTTGGCCCACCTCCTCCGATGATTTACCGTATTGGAACAATCATATCGGAGGACTACCCAATTGAAGATTCAACAACTGTATTACATGGTCACGAGTTCGCGCTCACTTGTCATCCAGATGGTATTCACGCTGAACGCCATCTATTACGTGACGACCGCCGAGCTGAACGCGCTGCAGCTCGTCTTGATCGGCACGATTTTAGAAGTATCGATTTTCCTGTTCGAACTGCCGACGGGACTCGTCGCGGATTTGTACGGCCGCAAACGGTCGATTGTCATCGGCACCGGTTTGATCGGACTAGCCCACTTGTTAGAAGGCGGCATCCCAGAATTTTGGGCCATCGCGGTCGCCTCTTCACTGTGGGGAATCGGCTGGACGTTCATCAGCGGGGCTGAGCAGGCGTGGATTGCCGATGAAATGGGGAACCAGGAGTTAGAACAGGTGTTTTTACGAGGCGCTCAGTACAGTTCACTCGGTCGCTTTATCGGGATTGGGATAGCGGTGCTATTCGCAGAAATGACGTCCGTGCAAACGACGATTGTCGTCGCTGGAGGTTTGTTAATAGGACTCGCGCTCCTCATCTGGAAAGTAATCCCGGAAACGAAGTTTGAGCCGATCACCCGAGCTGGCACCTCAAATCTGCTTCAGGCGAAGCAGACGGTAGCAGAAGGCTACGCCCATATCCGCGGCAATACGATCCTCGTTGGGTTGGCCGCCATCACGCTCGTCTGGGGACTCGCGAGCGAAGGGTTCGACCGGTTGTGGGGCGCTCATTTGATCGATACGTTTCGGTTGTCAGAACAAGCGGCCATCTATTGGTTCGGCCTGTTTTATGCCGTTGCGTTTTTACTGAACATGCTCGTCCTCAAAGGTGTCGAGACGTACATCAAAGGACGCTACGCGACGACATTGTTTTGGTTCAACGTTTTGCTCATCCTCACGATGCTTGCGTTCGCATGGGTCGGACAATTCTTTGTGGCCGTCTTGTTGTATTGGACGATTGCCGCGCTTCGGAACGTGCATTATCCGCTCATGAGCGTCATGACGAACGAGCGGCTCCCATCCAAGGGTCGGGCGACGATTTTGTCGATGTTCGGTCAAGTCGATGCGTTCGGCCAAGTCGCCGGCGGTCCACTCATCGGCCTCGTCGCCCTATATACGTCGATTCAAGGGGGGCTCGGGGCGTCAGCACTGTTGCTACTACCGATGCTCTATTTTTTAAGAAGGATTAAGCACCATTAATTCGAAGACCGTGCCTCGATTCGTTCGAGGACGGTTTTTTCAGTTAGATAACGAATCCGCTACAAATGTCTTGTCCGAGCGCAATCAGGGTACAGTAAATATGAGACGGCACAAATGAGGGGAGCGATTCGATGAAACAAAAGAAATGGGCGACGACACTTGGTGCCATGTTGCTCGCGACGTCACTCGCCGCCTGCGGTGATACGACAGAAGAAGACCAAGCTATTGACGTGACAGAAGAACAAATCGCAGAGCAAGAAGAAGAGCATGGCGCGATGGACCATTCGGGATCGGGTGAGGTGCCTGCCGAGTTAGAAGAAGCGGCAGACCCGACGTATCCGATTGACTCGATGGCCGTGTTGACTGCGGACCATATGCTTGAGATGGAAGGCGCGGAAGCGAAGATCGTCGGTGCTTATGAGACTACAGCTTACGCGGTCACGTATACACCGACAGATGGCGGGGAACCGGTCGAGAATCATAAATGGGTGATTCATGAAGAACTCGATACATCCGAATCAGCTCCGCTTGCTGATGGGACCGAGGTGACGCTTCAGTCCGACCATATGGAAGGCATGGACGGCGCGACCGCGACGATCGACTCCAGTGAACAAACGACCGTGTATATGGTCAACTTCATGTTGCAAGACGGAGAAGAAGTGACGAATCATAAATGGGTGACTGAAAATGAATTAGAACCGAAAGAGTGACGAGAAGACTAAAAACAGGGCGATGCCCTGTTTTTCTATGGAGTTTGAAACATTTCATGTCGCGTTGCGTATAAGACAGGAAACACGAATGAAAAGAGGAAATAATATGGTTCACACATGGAATGAGCGAGCGCATACTGCGTTAAAAGGGAAGACGGGGATGTTGCTCATCTGGTCGTTCGCGTGCTCGGTTCTATTAGAGATAGGATTGATGGTAGACCCGACCTATTACGGCTTGGCGATAGAATCTGTTGCGCTGACCGTCCTTAGCCTTGGTGGTATCTTATTTTACATAGTCCTCTACCCAGTTATCGTCGGATACAACTGGCTCATATTAGAGACGGTACGAGGCCAGACAGTTCGATTGAGTGACGTCTTCGCTCCGTTTCGTCACCGCTACGGGAAGCATCTGCTTGCGACGCTTCTCATCATGTTGTTCCAAGTCTTATGGACACTATTATTGGTCGTACCTGGCATCGTGAAGTACTTCTCGTATGCGTTCACGTATTTCATCTTGCGCGACGAGCCGGACCTGTCCATTACAGAGGCAATTACGAAATCAAGGGATTTGATGCGCGGGCAAAAATGGGATGCGTTCAAACTGATTTTGCCGTTTATCCCGATGTATTTAGTCGGTTGGATTTTTTACATACGGCTCGATTTGGTCGTTCTCGGCTCATGGATTTTCCTTGTCGCGACGTCACTCATCCGCCCGTTCATCATCAGTCGATTCGCGATCATGTATGAAGACGCACGTCGGGCGTATGACGAGCAATGGAACCGCTCGGCGTGAAGCGCATCGAGTCTGATTTGACACGCTGACTCGTGATACAATCTTCCTGAAAGAGGGGGAATGCACATGAATATTGGAATCATTGGGGCAGGACTTAGTGGGATTGTCGCAGCACGGGAACTCGTCCGGCAAGGACATACGGTTGAACTGATTGAGAAGAGCCAGAGCGTCGGTGGACGCTTGGCGACCCGACGGATCGGGGCCGGGAAAGCCGATCACGGGGCCGTCTATTTCACCGTACGCGGGGAAGCGCTTAAACAGGCGGTCGCCGATTGGGTCGAGCGGGACTGGGTAAGCGTCTGGTACGCCGACCCGTATCCGCGGTACGTCGCCCGTGACGGCATGAACGCGCTCGCCAAACAGTTGGCAGACGGCTTGACCGTCCAATTGAACGAACAAGTCGAGACGGTCAGTATGGAGAACGGGACGGTCGTCGTCACGACAGACGTGGCGACGCGCCACTATGACCGTCTCCTCATCACGTCACCGCTCCCACAGACGTTCGAGCTGCTCGCTGACTTATCGAGTCAGGTGGCTGAGTCGTTGCGTGAGCTGACTTACGCCCCGACGTTCGTCGGGTTGTTCGAGTTCGCGGGCGACACCCAAATCGGTGCGGACGGGATTATCGACACGGACTTGGCACCTGGTCTGTTGAAAATCATCAACAACCGGCAAAAAGGCATCTCGGCGACAGAACTCGTCAGCGTCTACATGGATGAGGCGTGGAGTGAAGCTTGGTATGAGCGTCCTGCTGAAGACACGCTTCAAGAAATCGAGCGGTTGCTAACAACCGTGACCGGAGACGTAGCGATTCAGTCGAGACAGTTGAAGCGGTGGCGCTACGCCCAGGCGACAGACGTTTGGCACGAGCCGTACTATAAATTGAACGACGCCCCGATTTACTTGGCGGGTGACGTCTTCCTCGAGCCGGACGATGCTTCAGGGCGGACCCGGTTCGAAAGTGCGTACGTCTCGGGTCTCCGCGTTGCGGCAGCGATGCGGTCCTAAACCTTCTGCGGAAGGTTTTTTGATCACGACGCCGAATAGTCAGGCATACGATTTTGAGAAAGGAGGCGTTGATTACGTGAATCGGGTGAGTCTGAAACCGTTGCGCATACAGGACGAAACCGCATTGTACACGTTTGAATGTGAGAACCGTCCCTATTTCGAGCGTTACGTCCCGAGCCGTGGAGACGCGTACTATGAACCTGAAGCATTTCGTCAGGCGTTAGAACGTTTGTTGGCCGAACAAGTGAACGGGGATGGATATTATTATTTGATTTGTCATGGTGAGGCCATCGTGGGGCGTCTCAACATCCATCATGTCAATTTCGAGACCGGGGAAATCGGCTATCGAATCGGTGGGGACTATGTAGGTCGTGGATATGCCACCGCAGCTCTTCAGCAATTACTTACGCTTAACCTTCCTCGATTCACACGATTGATTGCCAAGACGACGACAGATAACAAGGCGTCCCAACACGTCTTGATGCGTTCTGGCTTTTCTCGTGAAGATGAAATACATCAGATTGAATGGGAAGGACGATTCTTATCTTTTTACACATACGTTTACGAAATGGACCGATGAAGCGCCTACTTCGTCGGTCTTTTTATTTGACGGCATCTAGTTTAGGGCATAAACTATCTCTAACTAGTTTAGGGGGTAAACCAAAATGAAAGAATTGATGCGGGAGGCCGTCCAACTATTTGAAGAAGTCATGTTCCACGGAGCGGAACATGTCATTGAGGCGATGGAAGGCGACGTCTGGCGCGAGTATTCGCGTGAACAGCTCCAACTATTAAAACTGCTCGAACAGTTCGGCCCGATTCAAGCGGGTCAGTTGGCGATGAAACAAGGTGTGCATAAGAGCGCCGTTTCAAACCGCTTAAAAAAACTCGTTGAGAAACAGCTCGTCGTCAGTCGACGCGGGCAAGACCAACGCGAACGGTTGATCGAACTGACAGCGGCGGGACACCACGTCGTCGAACAGGCAGATACGGCCGTCTACCATTATGTCGAGTCACTACTCGACGGGAAAATAGATGAGGCAGAGATCGAACAGTTCGTCCGGACGTTCCGGAAAATCAAAGAGCTGCTTCGAATTGGGGAGGAATAACACGTGCGCAAAATTATTCAATGGCGCTTCGGCATCTTGATCGGTCTCGTCGTGTTGACGGCGGCCTTGTTCGTCGCGGCACCAAACTTGACCGAACAGGCAGAACAGGCGGGAAGTTTCCAACTGTCTGAAGACATGGACTCGCAACGCGCGCAAGACATCTTGAACGCTGCGGGCAAGAGCGATAAGACGATTTCGCTCGTCTATGAATTTGAAGCGCTCGGAGATGCCGAACGGGCCGATATTGCCCGGGTAATCGACGAGCTGGAACAAAATGATACGGTCGTCAAAGATGTGCTCGACCCGTTCGAGAACGCCGAGACGGAGGCACAACTCGTCTCGGAAGATGAACGTATCGTCCTCGTCCCGATCACGGTCGAAGGGTCGATGGAGGACATCAACGCTTTCGCGGACGATGTCCGCGAGAACATCCTCCCGACAGACGAGACCGTCTACATCACAGGTGAAGAAATCATCAACAACGATGTGAACTTGAGTGCGCAGGAAGGGTTGAAGAAGACCGAGATCATCACGGTCGTGTTGATTTTCGGACTGCTCTTGCTCGTGTTCCGTTCAATCGTAACCCCGTTCATTCCGTTGATCGCGGTCGGGTTCACCTATCTCCTCAGCCAATCGTTCGTCGCGTTCTTCGTCGACTGGTTCGGTTTCCCGGTCTCGAACTACACACAAATTTTCCTCGTGGCGATTTTGTTCGGGATTGGGACCGACTACTGCATCCTGCTTCTTAGCCGGTATAAAGAAGAACTCAGCGCCGGGCACGCGATCGAGGACGCCATCGTCAACACGTATAAGACGGCTGGGCGGACGGTGCTCATTAGTGGTCTCGCCGTATTCGTCGGCTTCGCCGCGATCGGATTTGCCGATTTTCCGATCTTCAAGTCGGCCGTCGCGGTCGCGGTCGGGATTGCCGTCTTGTTGCTCATCTTGTTCACGGTTGTGCCGTTCTTTATGGCGACGCTTAAGAATCGCTTGTTCTGGCCGTCGAAAAAAGCAGGCGAGCATCACGACAGCAAGCTGTGGGCTGGATTCAGCCGCATCTCGGTCAATCGTCCGTTCGTCTCGATCCTTGTCGTCGCACTGATCACCGTGCCGGTGTTATTCACGTACGACGATGCCCGGTCGTTCAATACGGTCGATGAGATCGGTGACGATTATGACTCGGTGCGCGGTCTCAATTTGATCTCGGAAGGGTTCGGACAAGGCGAATCGCTCCCGGTTCAAATTATCTTGAAGCAAGAGTCGGAACTGACCGAGTCGGATATTCCGTACATCGAGAAGTTCGCGAGCGAATTAGAAAAAGTCGATGGTGTGAGCGGTGTCCGTTCGATCACACGTCCGACCGGTGACGTCATCGATGATTTTTATGTCGATACGCAACTCGAACAAGTGAGTTCAGGGCTTGCCGAGGCAGAGAGCGGTCTCGGTGACGTGCAAGACGGGCTCGCTCAAGTCGAGACCGGTCTAGACGCGGTCGTCAGTCAACTGCCGGCTGGTACGACAAACGCCGGGGCGCCGCTCGCGGAAGCGGCAGCCGGACTCGGCCAACTGAACGCCCAACTCGGTTTGATCGGACAAGGTCTCACGGCGACGCAAAACATCCCGGCGACTGTGGCGCAACTGCAACAAGTGTCTGGTGGTCTCAGTCAGATCGAGGCGGGTATCAATGAAGCAGCGTCTGCGTTGACGGCGCAAGGTGCGCAAGTCGGTGAGCTCGGATCGGGTCTCGGCCAACTCGCGACTGGTGTCGGTGAAGCGAACGCTGGGCTCGCGCAAATCGAAACCGGTCTTGGCGACGCGGTGGCGTTCCTCTCGGCACTCAGTGAAGCGGACAGCCTGCGTGATACGGGCGTCTATTTACCGGAAGGAACGCTCACGTCAGACGAGTTCGCCCCGGCCGTCGAGCGTTACGTGTTCGACGAGGGGACGGCGACACAACTCGAGGTCATCCTTGATATGGACCCGTACTCGCCGGAAGCAATCGATACGGTCGAAACGTTGAAACAGACGATGGAACGTGTCGTGACGGACACCCCATTTGACGACGCGACCATCGGTTACGCCGGGATTTCAAGCATTAACAGCGATTTAAACGAGACATCGACGAACGACTTCAATCGGACCGTCGCCATCATGCTCGTGACGCTGTTCGTCGTTTTGACGGTACTATTCCGTTCGATGATCATGCCGCTCTATATGATCGGGTCACTGTTGCTCACGTACTACACGTCAGCGGCGATCACGGAGCTCATCTTCGTTGAAGGGCTCGGTTATGACGGCATCAGCTGGGCCGTACCGTTCTTCGGGTTCGTCATGTTGATCGCGCTCGGCATCGACTACTCGATCTTCCTACTCGATCGGTTCCGTGAAGAATCGATTAACGGGATGACGGTGCGTAACGCGCTCGTCCACGCCATGACGAAGATGGGGACGGTCATCATGACGGCAGCCGTCATCCTCGCCGGGACGTTCGGGGCGATGATTCCGTCTGGTGTACTCAGCCTCGTCCAGATCGCGACGATCGTCATCACCGGTCTGTTATTGTACGGGTTGATCGTGCTGCCACTCCTCATCCCGGCAATCACCGTATCGTTCGGAGATGGTGTTTGGTGGCCGTTCAAACGAAAGAATAAATGACTAAACAAGACGTCATTCAATTAAACTGTCCCTCAATTGTTAAGTACAAATGACAATTTGAGGGACAGTTTTTATTTGTTTAGTCAATGTGGGCAGAATAGCGAAAAACAAACTTCATATTTGAAAAAATGCACCGAAATATAGTGTAGATCTTTATTCTACTGAAAGAAGGCAACAATCATGGTGAATCATTTTGAAAAAATGAGCTCGTTGTTAGTATCGCGTATGTTGATCGTTTTATTTTTCCTCTCTTATCCGATTATGGGTGTTTTATACTGGATCGGGGAGCTCGCTGGACAAGACGCAGTCAGTTTTATTGTGGTGGGGAGTGTCATTCAGATTGGGTCATAGCTCGGCCATCGCTTCTATGTAGAGCATGCTTGGTTGAAGTATGGGCTCGTCACATTGATGTACATTGCGGCTTCAGCGATTATCTTGACGCTACCAGGTGCGGCGATTCAAAATGTCGTCTTTCTTTACATCGTGTTGACGTTGATGTACTTGAATCGTCATCTTGTTCTATATGGTAGCATGCTCGCGCTAATCGTCTCGGTCTCAGCTGTCTTGATTGGGCGCTTTTCATTTGCAACGCCGCTCGACCTCGTCATTTGGTTCACGGTGCTCACAATGGCTTTGTCTGGCGCGTACTTTGTGTCCTTCTTTGGCGCAAAGTTGTTGCATGAGACGTTCGCACAGCAAGAGAAAGCAGAACAACATGCAGGAAAAATCGAGCTGACAATGGCGAAAACGACAGCGAGTGCGACTACGCTTCACGGAGCTGTCTTCACGATGAATGATTCAGTCGATTCAGTCACAAATGCTTCGGAACAAGTGACGGAACAAATCGGTTCGATGACGAAACGAACATCTGAACAGGCAGGTCTTATCCAAACTGTCGCTTCACAAATCCATTCAACTGTACAGGCGTTTGAACGAATGCAGCAGCAGCTCCAGGAGACAACGTCTCAAGTGAGTGGCGTCTTGCAGGACGCTCACGTCTCGCATGAAAACATGGACTCGACAGAACGTTCGCTTGCTGAACTGAACTTAAGTATCGGTGAAGTCAATCATGCGTTTAAAGGGTTGGCGGAGCGCTTCCAAGAAGTACGGACGATCACGGGGACGATTCAGCAGATTTCATCTCAGACGAACCTCCTGTCGCTCAACGCCTCAATTGAAGCGGCGCGAGCGGGTGAGCACGGGAAAGGGTTTGCCGTCGTCGCGTCCGAGATTCGAAATTTGTCGGCTCAAACCGCCCAAGCCTCATCTCAAATCAATGATATTATCCAACTCGTCATGCAAGAGGTACAAGTGACGGAACGGGCGATCGATGGCAGCACAGAACGTTTGTCGACGCAGGAAGAACAAGTCCGTAAGAGTGGGACGTCGATTCTTTCTATGATTCAGACGACAGGGACGGTCGCGAGCACGGTGGATGAGACATCGACCCAGCTCCAAGTCGTCGCTTCAGAACTGAACAAAGTCCATCAAGTGACGGGCCAAATGTCGGCACTGATGACAGCTCTCGAAGAGAACAGTCAAGACGTGCATGTGTTGACGACGTCGCAGCAACAGGCGTTGGCTTCATTGAAAGATCAAATTGCAGAATTGAACGAGATTGCGAACGAACTCGTCTAAACGATGGACACGCCTTGAAAATAGGCGTGTCCATTTGCGTATACATCTCTTCTAAAACGGGAAAAGTTTTGCGTCAGTCCTAACATGAGGAGGAACGATCAATGGAAATTACAATCACAGCTATCTTAAAGGCTCACCCGGGCAAAGAGAGTGAGTTGCGTCAAGCACTCGATCAGGTCATCCCGCCGTCGCGGCAGGAAGAAGGGTGTCTCGCCTACGTGTTACACGAGTCGATCGATGCGCCGGGTACGTTCGTGTTCTACGAGAAGTATCGGGACGAGACGGCGCTCGACCATCATATCAACTCAAGCCACTATCAAGCGTATCGGCAAGCTGCCGAGACGTTACTCGCTGTCCGTGACGTGTACCGTTTGCGAGAGGTCTGAAAGGAGACAGTCCGATGATCACACAACCGATTATTCCGTGTATTTGGTTCGAACAAGACGTCGAAGCGATTGCCGATTGGTACGTCTCGATATTTCCTGATTCATTCGTCGATTATACGACGAAACTTATCGACACCCCGCCTGGCGAGACGACGGTCGTCACCGTCTCACTCTTTGGTCAGTTCTTTCAATTGCTCGGTGCGGGTAACTTGAAGGAGCGGAATCCGTCCTTCTCCTATATGATTTCGCTCCCGACGTCAGAAGAAGTCGATACGCTGTGGGACAAGTTATCGGACGGTGCTGACGTGCTCACGCCGCTCGACACGTACGACTTTAGTGAACGTTACGGCTGGTTGAAAGACAAGCACGGTGTCTCTTGGCAAATCATGCACAACGGCGGCATGGACATCCAGACGGTGACGCCGTGTCTGTTGTTCGTCGGGGAGGCGTTCGGCCGGGCCGAGGCGGCGATGGACGATTGGGTCACAGTGTTCCCGGACTCGTACGTGCTCGACGATCAGATGATCCGTTACGATAAAGACGATGGCCCAGAATTAGAAGGGAAGTTGAACTACGCCCGTTTCGTCTTATCTGGACGTGAGTTCATCGTCATGGACAGTGCCGAGCATCACCAGTTCGCTTTCAACGAGATGCAGTCGTTGATCGCGTTTTGTGAGACACAAGAACAAATCGATGCGTATTGGGATGAACTATCGTCCGTACCTGAAGCCGAACAATGCGGTTGGCTACAGGACCGCTACGGCGTCTCCTGGCAAATCGTTCCGTGGGAAATGGAAGAGATGCTGACGACCGGCACGCCGGAACAGTTGGCGCGGGTAACGGCAGCGTTCTTGCCGATGAAGAAGATCGAGCTGACCGAGTTGCGGAAAGTATATTGAAACGAACCATGCCGACCTTAGCGAATCAGGGCGGCATGGTGTTATTCGCGTTTTGTTTTGGAGAGTGCGTCTTTCTCGATGATCGTATCGGACAGACGCAGTTGTTCAGCTGCTTCGTCGATGAAAGGCTCACATTGACTGAGCGGTAGCTCGTCTCCTGTCTCGACCGCGTAACACGTCCCGTTTCCGACGGGATCGGTCAAGTTTGGAACATAGTAGAGCGTGTCGTACCGGAACGACCCGTTACGGAACACGGTCAAGTTCGGCTCGTCGTCGAGCAGCGGGCTACCGAGCATGTAAGCGGGTTCCATCCCGAGCAACTCCAAGATGGTCGGGGCGATGTCCGTTTGACCGCCGCTCGCTTCGATCGTTCGACCTTCGTTCAAGTTGGCTGGCTTGATGTAGAGCGGAACAGAACGGTCGAGCTGAAACAGTTCGACGGCCGAATCGGCGTTTTCTGTCTCGGCCATCTCGTCACCTGCTGAGGTCAGGCCGCTGTCATGATCGCCATAAAAGACGACTAACGAATTATTCCACGTCCCGTTCGCCTTCAATTGATCAACCATCAACCCGACGGCCGCGTCGACGTAATGGACGGTATGGTAATAGTTTTGAAGCAGCGGATCGTCATATCCGGTCAAGTCCAAACGCTTCTCTTCTTCCGGAATGTCGTACGGCGTATGGCTCGTCAAAGCGACCATGAACGCATAAAACGGTTCCGCTAACGTGTCCATCGCTTCGACGGAAGTGGTCAAGAAGTCTTTGTCGTTAAGTGCCATGCCGATCACGTCCTGAGCGGGATAATCGTCTTTGCTGAAAAAATGATTGAAGCCGATATTGTCATAGACGTTGTCGCGGTTCCAAAACGTTTTGTCGAACGCATGCATCGCGGCCGTATCATAGCCGGCTTGGCGCAAACGTTCAGGTAAGGCGTCAAACGTATGGTCACCGTACTGAGTGTACACCGAACCGGATTTGACCGGGTAGAGCGAGGTGTTGACCGTGAATTCCGCATCCGACGTCCGGCCTTCGTGCGTCTGATGATAGAAGTTCGGGAAGTACAGCATCTCGTCACGAAGCGCGTTCAAGTTCGGCGTCAGTTCCTGTCCGTTGATCGTCTGTCCGATCACCGACGTCTGGAACGACTCGAGCTGCAGCATGATGACGTTCGTATCCGCCGTTGTCTTGACGTCAGTTGGAGTCGAGGTACCGAGCCGCGTCTCTTCTTGTCCGGTTAAGTCGCCTCCGAAGCCGAGTTGGTCGCCGATGCCACGGAACAAGTCGAGGCCGTGATACCCCCAAAAGCCGTACTCGTAATATTCACGCATGTTTGAAATCGGTGCTTGCTCGTCATCATTCGGCTGACTGACGGTTAACGGAACGACGAAGGCGGTCAAGCCGATGACAAAACCGGCAGCGGCGATCCGGCGGTTTTTTCCTGTGACTTGCGCAGGTCTTTTTCTCATATAGACGAGGACAGCGGTATAAAGCACCAAGTCCGCGAACAATAGAAAGTCGGTCGGTTGAATCAACGTCAGGAAGCCGCCGCCGACGTCGCCCATCTGACCAACGTCTGACAAAAGCGCGACCGACAACAGATTGCCGAAATAGCGATAATACCAGACGTCGGAGATGAGGAGTGTACTGTGTAGAAACAGCGAGGCGAATAAAATCCAGCGCCGTGTTTTCGTCTTCACGAGCAACGCCCAGCTCGTCATCATGAGAATCATCCCGATGTTGACGAGTAAAAAATGAACGTTGAACGCGCTCGCGGTCAAGACGCTGAATAAAAATAGTTTGGCAAGTGATAGTGACAGATAACTCCAATAATCAAGATGGTTCATAAATAGCCTCCAAACGGTACGTACACGTCGTATTCTTTTTCATGTACCTGTTCGTAGGTGGCGGGAAACATGGGGGTGTGCGATGCGGACGAAAAAAAGCGAGGCGAGCGCCTCACTTAATCAAAAACGTGTCCCGAAGCTCGATAATCGTGCCTTCTGGGGCTTGTAGTTTGCTCAGGTGGCCATCGACGACGAAGTAGATATTCCCGCCGTGTTTCGGCAAGAACGTGACACCGAGCGCCTCGAGCCGACCGACTTCCGCTTCAAGGTCATCGACGTACAAGGCGAAGTGAACGGGTCCAGCCGCATGTTTCGAATACGGCGATAACGCCTCGTCCGCCTTCGCCGTCTGAAGTTCGATATAGAAGTCGCCGAGCTTGAGCCAACTGTTGAACGCCCGGGTATGGAAGTCGGGTGACTCTTGGACGAGCTCAAAACCGAGCGTTTCATAAAATTGCTTCGACGCCGCGTAGTCGGGCGTTTGGATACAGAGATGGTGGATTTGTTTCATCGTGTCACTCCTTTGCTTTCATTTTAGCGAATAGGAGCCTGAAGCGGAACTTTTCTTGAAAGAAGACGTATACGACACCGAGGAGGGATACATATGGAAATCCAATACGAATTGACGGAAGAAGACTACATTCGCTTCAACTTGAGTCATATTAGACGTTCAAAGATGGGGAAGAGGATGCTATTCCTGCAGCGCATCATCGGACCCGTCATTATTTTAAGTGTTGGCGCTTTGACGTTCGCGACATTGTTTCAAGATACGAGCTGGTGGCTGTTTGGGGTGTATGGCGTCATCAGCCTCCTCTGGTTCCTGTATTATCCGAAGTATTTTGAACGGCATATCCGAAAACAGACGAAGCGGATGATTCAAGAACGAAGCAATGAAGGCATGATCGGCCCGCATACGATGGATCTGGATGAAGACGGTCTTCGTGACAAAAATGCGTTCGGGGAGACGAAAGTCTCATGGAGCGGCATCAAGGAAGTCGTCGAGGAAGCCGATTATGTGTATTTGTATAACTCGTCGGTCAGCGCCTACATCTTGCCGAAACGCGGGCAGGACATGGAGGAGGTACAACGATGGCTACCGATGCGTTGACGATTCAACCGATTGATGAGACGAACTTGGATGCGGTCGTCGCCTTGACCGTCGCACCTGGTCAGGCCCGCTTTATCGAAACGAACGCGGAATCGCTCCGCGAGATGGACGTCGACGTCAAGTACGCGTGGACGTGCTACGCGCTCTGTCGAGACAATCAACCGGTCGGCTTCATGATGGTCGGGGCCGAGAACAAGGTGGAGCGTTACGTCTGGCTCGACCGCTTTATGATTGATATGGATGAGCAAGGGAAAGGCATCGGGTCAACATTTTTGCAACTTGCGATTGAGTGGATGCAAGAGCGATTTGATGTCGATGACATCATCCTCAGTCTCCATCCGACGAACGAACCAGCGAAACGGTTTTATGCGAAGGGCGGATTTGAGGACAGTGGCTTGATTGATGAAGCGAACGGGGAAGAGATTTGGGTGTATCACGTGAAGCAGGGACAGCCTTCCTAAGTCGGCCGTCCCTGTTTTGGTGGTTGTTGTTCAATTATCGCTTCACCGTGAGTGGACGCAACTGTTTGACCCGCGCCAAGACGATCCAGCCGAGGATGGCTCCGGTCACGCTCGAGGCGAGGAAGGCCGGGAAGAAGAACAGCGCCCCAAACTCAGAACCCATTAAGATTTTCGCGTACGGGACGGCGATGAGCGAGGCAATGACGCCCGTCCCGATGACTTCACCGAGCGCAGCGAAAGCGACCCGGTTCGTCCGCACGTAAAATAGTCCAGCAAGCAAGGCGCCGATCATACCACCTGGGAAGGCGAGCAACGACCCGGTCCCGGTCATGACACGGACGAGTCCGGTCACGAACGCGACGAGGACGGCACCAATCGGACCGACGGTGACGGCGGCGATGACGTTCACCATATGTTGCACCGGATAGGCCCGGGCGACACCGGTCGGGATGGAGATGAACAGGGAGCCGATGATGGCGATGGCGATGAGCATCGCCATCCAAGTGAGTTGTTGAATACGCATGAAGTGTTTCCTTTCAAAATGAAAACGCCACTTCTCCAAGTGGAAAAGTGGCGTGGACAGACAGACGTATCCAAGCCACTTCCCTACGCTGGTATGAGCCAGATCAGGTTCGAAGGGTCCGGCAGTTGCCGTCTCAGCCCGAAGGCTCCCCTAGTGGTCGTTTATTGGTTTGAGTATAGCATAACGTTATTTTGTTGCCTCAATTTTTCGCGGTCGGAAGATGAAATAAATGATACCGCTATACAGGGCGTATAAAAACAGGGAAAACACGAGATTGATGAGCCACGGGAGTGTGCCCATAAATACGGTGACCGAGGCGTTACGGAACCAGCCGAGTGAAAGACATAGTCCGACAAAGCTGAGCACGATTGTCGTCCAAAAGCTGATATCTGGACGTCTAGCCACGCGGCGAACGACTAGGCCGATTATGAAGCTGAAGACAGCCGTCGCACCTAAATACATATAGAGTAACGCATCGACCGGGTATGAATAATAGACAACGTCCATATTATTTCCTCCTAAACGAAGTGTGGTGAAAGGAAGTGAGGTCAGTGAGGAGTGCGATCCCATGGCGTGACGAGTCTTACCGTGAACAGTTCGAGCACTGGCTCGATGGCCATGTGCCAGGCGTGACGTGGCGGGTTGTGAAAGATACGGATTTGACATACTTGATGTATGGAGAGTACGGAGCAGACCGTTACTACGCCAAGGCGGTGACGCCAATTAGTGATGGCGAGGCTGAACTGTCGATGCATCTAGCCGAACGGCATCCGGGACTCGTCCCGGAGGTCATCGCCATTGACGCGGCACGCAACTGGCTACTTATGCGAGACATCGGCGGGGATGCACTTCGCGAATACCCTAAGCACAGTCGGTACGAAGCGGCTGTGCGTCAATATGCGAAACTACAGAGAAAAGAAGCGAATTACATGGATACGCTTTTGGCCTACGGCATCCCGGACCGGCGTCCGGCTCGTCTAAAAGAAGAGATACGGACGTATTTACCCGAGTTATGTACGGGGTTAGATCGAGATAAGGCAGAGGCGGTGCTGGCGCTCCAAGACAAACTCCTCACCATGTGCGACGAGCTCGCGACTGGGGTGCCGATGAGTCTCGAGCATGGCGACTTACATGGCGGCAACATCTTTTGGCGCAAACAGACGGATGACTTATGTATTCTCGATTGGGGCGATGCGACCGTCACCCATCCGTTCTTCAGCGTCCGTGTGTTTTGGAACGCGCTCTACGACTTGTTGCCAGAAGACGATGAAGTCGCATGGTATGAACAGATTCAGAAGATGCGTACCGTCTACTTGGCTGAGTGGGAAGGTGTGGCGCCTCGGGACGTGCTATGGCGCCATTTGTTGATCGCTGAAGAGCTCGGTTGCGTGTATCGGGCACTGTCGTGGCATGTATATGTTACCAACTATCGGTATGATCCGTCCGAGTCAGCCGATAAACCGGCCCAATGGCTTAACTTGTTCCTCGAGTATCGGGACTTGAAACGTCGCGGTACGTGATCACTCGTTCTTCTCGAGCAGGTTTTCATAATCCGTCTCGTTCCAAAACAGCTGGGCGATCGACTCCGGTGCTTTCAAAATCTCACCGTCTTGGTCGTAGACGATAGCGTAGCCGTTTTCGATCTCAAAGACGATCAAGTCGGCCGTCACTTCCTTGACGCCGTTCCCGGCAATGATGACGTTCTCGATTGGGTCGCGTGCGACTTGAACTCCCCATTCGTCGAGCTCGACGATGAGCGCTGACGTGTAGGCATGGCGGTCGTAAATCGATTGAAACTCGTCTTGCGTCAATGTGACGTCGGTCGGCGGGGCACTCGTCCCGTATTTGCGCTTCTCAATCTCCTCAACGAATTGCGTGAACGACTCTTCTTGCCAAAAGAGCGGTGCGACCGACTCGGGACCGTTGGCAATCTCACCGTCTTCATTCTCATAGACGGTCGCATACGTACCGTCGTCGAGCTTGAACGGATAAATATCGGCGTATGTATGATGGATCCCGTCCCCGGCGATGACGACGCGTTCGAACGTCTCCCGGAACGGTGTTAGCCCTTGGGTTTCGAGCGCTGCTAACAAGTCTTGGGCAGTCTCGTGTTGGTCAAAGACGTCTTTGAAATCTTCTCGTGTCCATTCGATCGTCGCTTCTTCATCTTGTTCGTTCATATCAGGAGAGACGATTGGTTTCTCGGCTTGATCGGTACAGCCTGTCAGCAAGAACGCGCTTAAGCCAAGTAGTCCTAACCGTTTCATAAAACAACCCCCTAGTAAGTTACATTATTTCCCTATTTTACATTAGCGTAGCATGTATGAAATGGGATGAGAACCTGGATACTTTCTCATCTAGGGCAAATGGAATCGCTACCTCGTCTGGTTCAATCAATACAACCTGTACGATTGAACAGGGGAATGTCGACTTTTGGCGAACACATTTAGGAAACTGATTTAAAGGAGAGAGAGAGATGCCAAAACGAAAATTTGCCAATCGTCGTGATTGGGAACGCATATTAAAAAATCGATACGCACAAATGGAGGTGCGGGACGATCGCTTCTCGGGCACCGTCGCCCTCTTTCAAATTGACGCCGTCCGAGCCCCACAATATAAGATGCATAACGGCGAGGAGTTCATCGTCGCCGACGCAGGTTACGCGTGGCTCCAGTACTTCTCAGAACATGAACCGTTCGGGGTGACCGTCATGTTCGATGACCGGGGCAACATCGTCCAATGGTACATCGATATCGTCGAGGGGATCGGGTATGAGGATGGGATTCCGTACATGGATGACCTCCTGCTCGACATCCTCATCTTCCCGAACGGTGACGTCGTCCGTAAAGACGAGGATGAGTTCGAAGCGGCAGCCAAGTCAGGTGAGCTCACACCGGAGATGGTCGACCGTGGCTGGCGTGATTTCAAGGCGACGCTCGATCGGATCGAACGCCGCGACTTCGTCTATTTTGATTTAGCGAACGAGCATTACGAGCAGTTGAAGCAAAAGCTTTGAGTCTTCCCGTACTGCTTTTGGTACAGTGAAAGAACAGGGGGGAAGATAGATGAAACAAATTGATCTCGAGAAGTGGCCGCGTAAAAAGCATTATGAGTTTTTCAAGGCGTTTGACGCCCCGCATTTCAACGTGACGGCGAACGTCGACGTGACGAAGCTACATACGTTCGCGAAGACGCGCGGACAGTCATTTTTCAAGCTGTTCTTATACGGCGTGGTGAAGACGGCGAACGCCATCCCGGAACTTAGGTACCGGATGCGCGGTGACGTGGTCGTCGAGCATGATGTCGTCCATCCATCGTTCACCGTCATGATGGATGATGACGTCTTCAATTTCTGTACGGCGACGTATAAAGACGCGTTTCCCGACTTCATGGAGAAAGTGGCCGTGCGGATGAGCGGGGCGAAACGAGAAGTCGTCGTCGGAGATGACGAGCCGGACAGCCTGCTCTATATTACGAGCGTACCTTGGCTCACGTTCACGAGCATCAGTCACCCGACGAATGACCAACAGCACGATAGCGTTCCGCGGATCGCCTGGGGCAAATTCACGAAGGTTGGCGACCGGATGATGATGCCGCTCTCGGTTCAAGCGCACCACGCGCTCGTCGACGGCGTCCATGTCGGGAAATATTATGAGAAACTGCAGGCGTGGCTCGATGATTTGAGCGACCTTCACGTCAAACAGCCTGAAGAGGTCGGACTCGACGAGGCGATCCGCCTGCGCGAGAACGGAGAGCTCGAGCGGGCGAAGCAGCTGTTGCTCATGCTGTTGCGTCAAGATGAGAAGAATCCACGACTCCACGCGCAATGTGCCTGGTGTTATGACTCGCTCGGCGAAGAGCGTCAAGCCGTCCCGCACTATGAGCGGGCCATCCGACTCGGTCTGAGCGGTCACGAGCTCAGTGAGACGTATATCGGGCTCGGCAGCACGTACCGTGCGCTCGGTCGTTACGAGGATGCCGAGGAGCTGTTTGCTAAAGCGATCGAACAGTTCCCTGACATCGCTGCCTTGAAAGTGTTCCAAGCGATGACGCGTTACAACCTCGGACAGCATCAGGAAGCGACCGGTGCGTTGCTCGAGCTGCTCGCTAGTCCGCAGCCAGATGACAGCATTCAGCGTTATCGTCGCGCCATCGCGTTTTATGCGCGCAACCTCGACGAGACGTACGATTGATCCGGAAGACAAGGCCTGTGGAAGCGGCCTTGTCTTTTTTGGAGACGAATTGATTGACCGATCCAAATTGCCGTGTTATATTTATCTCGAATTAAAGATAATTAAATTTAAAGTATTGTTTTCTCTCAACAAAGGAGGGGAAAAGATGAAACAATCAGATGCCTTAAAAGCGATTACCGTCTTATTTCGAGCCTCGCAGTCGATCCAGGACATGGTCAAACAAGAAGTCGCCGCATATGGACTGAACGCGACCGAATTCTCGGTACTCGAACTGCTCTATCATAAAGGCGACCAACCGATTCAAATCATCGGTAAAAAAGTCTTGCTCTCGAGCGGCAGCATGACGTATCTCGTCGATCGGCTCGAGGCAAAAGGCTACTTGGTCCGGAAATCTTGTCCGAGCGACCGCCGCGTGACGTATGCCGCATTGACTGAAGCGGGAACCGACTTGATGGATCAAATTTTTCCGATACACGCGAAACGGATGCACGAGTTGTTCGACGGACTCGATTTAGATAACACAATCACTCAATTAAAGACGGTCGGCAAACGTGCCGAGGCGTCAAAATTTTTTAATTAATTATCTCGGAATCAAGATTTTGAAGGAGCGATTTAGATGAACCATGTAAAAGGGATTCACCACGTGACGGCGATCACGAGCAGCGCCGAAAAGAACTATGACTTCTTTACGAACGTCTTAGGGATGCGTCTCGTCAAGAAGACGGTCAACCAAGACGACATTCAGACGTATCACTTGTTCTTCGCGGACGATAAAGGTAGCGCCGGGACGGACATGACGTTTTTCGACTTCCCAGGCATCCCAAAAGGCGTGCACGGGACGAATGAGATTTCAAAGACGTCGTTCCGTGTCCCGACGGATCAGGCACTCGACTACTGGGTCCGCCGTTTTGATCGGTTAAAGGTAAAACATGAAGGCATCACCGAGCAGTTCGGCAAGAAGACGCTGTCGTTCGTCGACTTTGACGACCAAGCGTATCAGCTCATCTCGGACGAGTTCAATCAAGGTGTCGCTTCCGGTGAGCCGTGGCCAAACGGTCCGATTCCGCTCGAGTATGCCATTACTGGCCTCGGGCCAATCTTTATCCGCATCTCTGACTTCACGTACTTCAAACAAGTGATGGAGCAAGTCATGTTGTTCGAAGAGATCGGGCAAGAAGGTGACAACCATCTCTTTGAAGGAGGTGAGGGTGGAAACGGAGCGCAAGTCGTCGTCATCCATGACGAGACATCTCAGCAAGCACGCCAAGGGTTTGGAACGGTTCACCACGTCGCGTTCCGCGTCGACGACCGCAGCGTCCTCGATGAATGGACAGCGCGGCTGCAACAGTTCGGGTTACCGACGTCAGGTTACGTCGACCGCTTCTTCTTTGAATCATCATACGCACGCGTCGCACCGCAAATCTTGTTCGAATGGGCGACCGACGGACCAGGATTCATGGGTGACGAACCGTATGAGACGGTCGGTGAGAAATTGTCGCTCCCACCGTTCTTAGAGTCGAAGCGTGAGCAGATCGAAGCGATGGTCCGGCCGATTGATACGGTCAGAAGTACCAAAACGTTCGAGAAAGAATATGAGGGTATGCCATCATGAGTTTTTTCAATCGTTTGTTCGGTAAACAAGAAGAACCAACCAACTCACAAGGAGGAACTACTATGTTGAAAATTGGAATCGTACTCGGATCGACTCGTGAAGGACGCGTTAGCCCGCAAGTCGGAGAATGGGTAAAAAAACTTGCCGACAAGCGCGGTGACGCCAACTATGAAATCATCGATATCGCGGACTACAGCTTACCGCTTCTCGGCGAGGCAGGCGGCGACGCGACAGGTGCCGCGGCATGGTCGGAGAAGATTGCAGAGATGGACGGTTTCGTCTTCATCGTACAAGAGTACAACCACTCGATGACAGGCGCGCTCAAAAACGCCCTCGACTACTTACGCAACGAATGGCATAACAAGGCGGCAGGGATCGTCTCGTACGGTTCGGTCGGCGGTGCTCGGGCAACTGAGCATGTGCGCGGTGTCTTGAGCGAACTCTTGATTGCCCACGTCCGGGTCCACCCAGCGCTCTCGCTCTTCACAGATTTCGAGAACGGCACGCACTTCGCACCGAAAGACGTACAAGTCCAATCGGTGAATGATATGCTCGACCAGCTCGTCCCGTGGACAGAAGCGATGCAGACGGTTCGTACGAAAGCGGCGGAAGCAACGAACAACTAATCAAGCAACTGGTTGTCCTTTTAGGGACGATCAGTTTTTTTGTGTTACTGTTCATTCGATATTGCATCGTGTATCGTCAGTAAAAGAAGGGAACAAAAGAAGCATACATATAGCCTGAAGGAGGAAACAACGATGAAATGGATGATCTATGGCGCGAACGGCTATACGGGTGAACTGATTGCCCGGCAAGCAGTAAAAGAAGGGATGACGCCGGTGCTCGCAGGGCGGCGCGCGGACGCGATCGAGCGTCTTGGCGATGAGCTCGGATGCGAGACGCGTGTCTTTAGTCTGTCGCTCGACAAAGCGAAGCAGGAACTCGCTGACATCGACCTCGTCTTGCACTGTGCTGGACCGTTCGCCGATACGAGTCAGCCGATGGTCGAGGCGTGCCTTGCGTCACAGACTCATTACCTCGATATTACCGGGGAAATTGAAGTATTCGAATACATTCATTCGAAGAAACGGGCCAAGCTCGCGCAAGAAGCAGGCGTGTTGCTGTGCTCGGGTGTCGGCTTTGACGTCATCCCGACCGACTGTGTGGCCCGCAAGTTGAAGGAACTCATGCCGGACGCGACGAATCTCGCCCTCGGCTTCTCGGCCGCTGCCGGTATTTCGCGCGGAACGATGAAAACAGCAATCCGTGGGCTCGGCTCGAGCAGTGCCGAGCGGAAAGACGGAAAACTGTCGCCGTTCCCGCTTGGGGCCAAGCGTCGACAAATCGACTTTGGGCGCGGCAAGAAAACAGCGCTCGCGATTCCGTGGGGTGACGTCTCGACCGCGTATTATACGACGGGCATCCCGAACATCACGACATGGATCCCAGTTCCCCCAGTGGCCGGATATGCGTCTCGTCTCATGTCGTTCTTTAGTCCGATTCTTGGTAGTGACGCTGTCCAAGGACGTCTCTTACGCTATGTCGATGAACATATTAGCGGACCGGATGAGGCGGAGCGGGACGGGTCGTCGACGTATGTTTGGGGTGAAGCAACGAATGCAGACGGACACAAATATATCGTTCGCATTCAGACGGCGAGCACGTACGCCTTCACCGTCTATGGGGCGCTCGAGGTCGTGAAACGTCTCGTCGGCTCAAGCCGGGTCATTCCTGGAAGCTTCACACCAGCGATGTTGTTCGGCTCGCATTTTATCGAAGAAATCGAAGGGTCGTCCTCGTTCGTGATTGATGAAGTCCGCCTGTAAAGCGGTGCCTTGTAACGGAATCACAATCTGTTCGCAATCGAAGTGTGGTAAACTCAGGGAAGATTAGAGGGAGGGAACGAGATGAAACGCTTAGAACTAGCCAGGCGCATCGAACGCATCAAAGCGGAAGGGACGTCTGCCTACATCAGGCATCGAAAACAGACCCCTCCCTATGAAGGCTCGGAGTTAATCGTTGAAAATAAAGGTCATGTGTTCCGGATGGGGAATACGAGTTTTGCGGTCGGGTTCGGCTTGAACCGTCCGACGAGCTTTTACGATCTGCACCAAATGGAGAAGTGGGTCCGTGGTAAGAACGTGTCCCGCCTACATATTGAGGTGTGTCCACTCGCGGACATGTCGCTCATTCGCCTGCTGCAGGAACGAAACTATACGCTCGATCACTTTCTCGACGTCTGGTTGCTCGATGTGAACGCGTTTGAGTTGCCAGAGAGTGAAGCGACACGTGTCGAACGTGTGCACGCCGATAACGTGAACGAATGGGCTCGGGCGATCGCGACAGGATTCGCCGAGACGGGGACCGTCCTGCAAGAGACGATTGATACGGCGAAAGGGTTTTATGCGTTACCGGAAAACCAGGCGTTTCTCGTCCGTGAAGACGAGACAGCGGTCGCCGGTGGTATTCTCGCCGTTCAGGATGGGATGGGGGAACTGTTTTTGACGAGCACGATTCCCGATTATCGGGGAAAAGGGTATCAGACCCAACTCATTTTAGAGCGAGTCGCCGCGGCAAAAGCGATGGGTTGCGAGTACGTGACGGTGACGACGAAAGTCGATACCGCCTCGGGACGCAACATGGAACGCCTTGGTTTTACACCGTTTTATCAAAAAGCAGTTATGAAAAGTCCGATCCTCAAATAAACAGGTCGCCCCGCGGGGCGACCTGTTGTCGTTAGAGTAGTGATTCGGCACCGTCGACGTACACTTCTGATCCGGTGACATGGCTCGACATATTGCTCGCAAAGAACAAGACGACGTCGGCTACTTGCTTCGCCGTACCTGATTTTCCGGCGAGCGGTTGGTTGCCTTCTGGATATTCGATCGGAAAGACGATTTCTTCGAGTAACGCGTCGTCCCGGTTCGTCGAGTCATCGATATTCGTATCGATCGCACCCGGACAGATCGAGTTGACCCGAATGCCGAACTGGGCGAGCTCGGCCGCGGCCATTTTCGCAAAACCGGTCTGGCCGGCTTTCGTCGTCGCATATCCGCTGAAGCCAAAGTTTTTAAAGTAACGGTTCCCGTTGATCGACGACGTGATGATGATGCTGCCGCCTTTCTCTTTCAAGTAAGGGATCGCATGTTTCACGGTCAAGAACGTGCCCGTCAAGTTCGTCTCGACGACCCCGTTCCAATCTTCGAGCGACAAGTGCTCGATCGGTGTGATCGTCCCGTTCCGACCCGCGTTCGCAAACACGATATCGACATGTCCGAACCGTTCGACCGTCTGTTCATAAGCCCGTTTCATCTCGTCTTCGTTTGAGACGTCAGCACTAATTCCGATGGCGCGGTCCTCGCCGATCAAGCTCGCGAGCTTCTCGGAGTCCTCTTGGTTCAAGTCGACGATGGCGACTTTTGCCCCCGCTTGGACGAACCGGATTACAGCGGCGCGTCCGATTCCTGACGCCGCTCCTGTGACAAACGCGACTTTACCCGACAACAATGTATTTGAAATCATGTATTTATCTCCTTTCAGCTACCTGTTGTCATATTCCACTGTTCTATAAAAATTAAGCCCGTTTTCTTGAAAAAAGATGATTCTTCGTTCAATCAGACGTTACATGAATCGATAGCGCAATCTTGAGCGTCGCATCCGGATCGAGCTCGATGGTCACATGTTGACCGGCACGAAGTTCTTGCACGTCGCTAGCAAGACCCGTCACTTCCGTCTGGTCATTAACTAGAATCGTATGCAATTTGATTTCATCCATATCCGTCTCGGCTGGACCAATCATCAGTTGAGGGATTTCAATCCGTTCGATGCGTCCGTCGAGCGTGTGATCGTTCCACGTGCTCACCCAATAGACTGCTAACAAAAAAAGACCGATGAACGCGAAGGCAAAGATGAGTCTAGCTCTCATGGTGATCCTCCTCTGCGGTACCCCGGTGCGATGGTTTCCATTAGTTATTTACCCGGAATCAGGAATTTATATAGGCTGATTTTTACAGGGATTTGAATGACAGATGCGGAATATAGTAAAAAAATTGAAGAGTGGAGGCGCTGACGATGGTTCTAGTCGGGATGGTTGGGTTAATCATTTTAGGATTGATTGTTTTCGGGTGGTGGACGATCGGGTTTCCCAGACGGCGGGTGTGGGGTGGGCTGATCATGCTAGTGGTTTCCTTCCTCTTTTCGCCGCTACTACTCGTCGCGAGCGGCGAGCGCTACGGATTTGATGGCGTCGTGGCAGGATTGGTCGCGCTGTTCTGTATGGTCGGGGGCGGTTTTTTCTTCACGACACTTGGCTGGACTGGTCGTCACCGAAAAGTCAGGAAAGTCCGGACATTGTCGGAAGACCCTGATCTGTTTTAGTTTGGGTTGTCGTTGCCCCTTCGAAACCCGTACAGTAAACGTATGGAACAAAATGGAGGGATACATGTGTCGACACTGATTAAACCGACCGCGTTACGGCCGGGCGATACGATTGGCATCGACGTCGAGCTCGATGCGACCGCCGGGACGATCACCTTTTTAGAGAATGGAGTGACGACATGAGCGAATTTATTACCGTGGTCGACCGGACACGTAAAAGAATCGGGTTGAAGCCCCGGTCCGACGTCCATCGTGACGGCGATTGGCATGAGACGTTTCACTGCTGGATGATTGACCCGACGCATCTTTACTTACAGCTCCGCAGCGAGACGAAACAAGATTTTCCAGGACTGTTCGATATCACGGCAGCAGGACATCTGGTTGCCGGAGAGACGGTCCGGGACGGGGTCCGTGAGATTCAAGAAGAACTGGGAATCGAGTTATCACTCGATCAACTGACTGCTCTCGGAGTGTTTGAAGATGTGATTGAGACGGGAGCGTTTCTAGACCGGGAGTTCGCCCATACATATGTCTATCCGTACGCTGGGGAGGCGTTCACGTTAGACGTTGACGAAGTAGCAGACGTCGGCAAAGTTGATTTCGAGGCGTTCGTCGCCTTGCTCGCCGGTTCGCGCGAACAGATTGAGGCGACTTCGGTCGTAACCGGAAAGACGTTACGCGTGACGAAAGAGACGCTCGTTCCACATCCGGAGACATACTGGAACCAAGTGATTGAAGGGGTTCGGACATTTCGGGAGAAAGCAGAAGGCCATGATGATTGATATCATCTGGCGACTGTTGAACGGATTGCTCGTGCTCGGTTTAGGGGGAGTTCTAGTTTGGTGTTTTCGCAAGTGAAGAGGGGGAATTGACGAGATGGAAGTTGTACATCCAGTAACACCACTCGAGATTGAGACGGCGCGCTTACGATTGCGGGCACCGCGCACGAGCGGTGACGAGCGTGTCGTGAATGCGGCGATTCGGGATTCACATGAGGAGTTCCGGCAGTGGTTACCGTTCGCTCAGACGGTCCCGACGTTAGAAGAGACCGAGATCAATTTACGACGTGCCCACGAACTTTATGTGCAAGAGGAGAGTTTTCGCTACCTCATCTTTTTACGAGATACGGGAACGTTCGTCGGCACGGTCAGTCTGCAAGGCATCGACTGGGACGTCCCGAAGGCAGAGATTGGATACTGGCTGCATTCGATGCACACCGGACACGGCTACATGGGCGAAGCGGTCGAGGCGGTCACGCGGTTCGGGTTTACACATTTCGGATTCAAACGGATCGAGGTCCGTTGTGAGTCGACGAACCGGGGCAGCCGGATGATACCAGAACGTCTAGGGTTTCAACTTGAAGGCATACTGCGGAACGACGACTTGTCCGCCGATGGCAACCGCCTGACCGACACGGCCGTCTATGCGATGCTGCCCGGTGAACTCAAACCGTCAGCGACATGATTCGTTGTTCGCCGACGGGTATAGCGTTCACAATGACGACGGGGTGCACACCGCCCGGGATTATCGAGTCGATATCTTTTGGCAACGTCGTATATTTCTCTTGATCGAGCGGCAGCGTGAACGTCTCGAGGACGGGCCAGTGTTTGTCTTGAAGCGGTTCGAGTGTGACGGATGACATCGTTATTCCTCCCTCATTAGAAGTAGCGCACTTTCAGTATACAAAAAATGAATGGGAAAGGATCAACTATGGACCAACAGATCTCGTATCAACAAAATGCACCACTATCCGACATGTATCAAGCTTTCATGGACGGGTTTTCTGATTACATAATTCGCTTTGACATGGATGCGGCAGGATTCGAATCGACCTTCCTCGTCCGGGATCAAAATCAACCGTCACGCTCCATCGTCGCGTATGCGGACGGACGTCCGGTCGGTGTCGTCTTGAGTGGGGTGGCCCATTTAGAGACAGGTTGGGTCACGCGTTGCGGTGGTCTGGCCGTCTCCCCTGCGTTTCGGAAAATAGGGATTGCCCGCGAGTTGATGCGCCGTTTTGACGAGCAGGCAACGGGGACACGTCTACTTGAAGTCATCCAAGGCAACGACTCGGCACTCGCTTTGTACGAGCGGCTCGGGTACGAGACGGTGCGCGAAATCTTTTATTTCGACTCCGTTCCGACCGAAACGGAAGCGACACGCGCAATCGAACCGGTCGTGACGCTGTTCGATCGCTATTACCCGTCGGCATCGCACCGACCGATCTGGCAAACGGACGCCCGGACGACCCAGCAACGAGCGGAGCTCGTCCGGATCACAGAAGGCGACAAAACAGGGGCGCTTTTGTTCCGGTCAGGCGTCCTCCTCGACGTTTTCGGCCGGGATGAGGATGCGGAATGGCTCCTACGGGCAGCTGCAGCGAATGGACCGATCAAGTTGACGCTCACGTCGGATCGTCCTGCATTGATCGAGGCGGCGCGAACGCTCGGGTTCAAACAAGATGCCATCGCCCAGTTTGAGATGGTGAAGCGCGAGACGGGTGTCTGATGAGACGTCTTCTTCCCATGTTGATGGTCGGTCTCATCGTCGGAAACTTGTTCACGATTCTCGGATTGACGACGAACTTGTCTCCGTCAATCGACCGTGTCTTTCTGTTCGGGGGGCCGGCGGTGACGTTTATAACTGCTGTGGGTATTGTCTTTGTCGTCCTAAAAATGAAGCGAGACAAACGGTGATGAACTCTTCGTGAAGATTGTGAGAGTGCTTGCTCATTGTTTTGAAATGTTCGACATACAAATGAAATGCTTCATATATTGAACTTTTTAGGTAGGGATGCTATATTCGCACTTGTAGCTTTTTATATAGCTAGCGAATCATCCTATTTGGAGGTTTTATCAATATATGTGGAAACAACTTTTACTAACTGTCGGTGTCGGCGTACTCGTTTTGAATGGCCCGGCGTCGGCCTCAGCAGATCAACTTACCCCGCAAGAGCTCGTCAAGACGACGAAGTCCCTTCAGAAGATAGAGCGTGATGTTCGCGCATCAAAGCAAGCGGTTGAAAAGGCGAAGCGTCATGTGCAGACCGTCGAGACGCGGGCGGATGCGCTTCAAGCTAAACTAGATCAAGTAAGCACTCAGCTCGAAGCGTATGAAACGGCTTCGACCCCTGAAGAGACGTCTTTGTTTAAACAAGTACTGTCGTCTGTCCTTCCTAGCGCGAAGGCGGAAGCGGCGGAATCCGAAAAAGCCGAGACAGATTTAAAAGCGAGAGAAGCCGAAGCTGCTCGAGCGTTAGACGAATTGAGTGATCAACAGGCCGAAGTGAAGGCCGAGCGGGAACAGGCGAAGGCTTCACATGCGGCAGCGTATAAGCAGTTGAAGGCACAAGCTGCGCAATTAACAGATTTGAAGAAGCAAAAAGCGGCAATCGCACCAGATCAGTTTATGATTCCGGCGACGGGACGTCTGTCACAAGGGTTCGGCCCTGCTAGTGGACAATTCGGCTATACGTTCCACAACGGGATCGATATCGCCGCCAAAGTCGGGACACCGATCTATGCAGCGGCTGACGGCAAGGTCATCGACGTCAAGACGAGCGGCCCTTACGGCAAGCACGTCTTCATCGAGCATGACTTGAACGGACAGAAGTGGACGACCGTCTACGCCCATATGCATAAAATCGAAGTGAAGAAAGGCCAAGCGTTGCTTCAAGGTGAAGGCATCGGCCAAATCGGCAACACGGGCAATTCTTCAGGTCCTCACTTACATTTCGAGGTGCATCAAGGAAAATACGGTTACTCGTCAAGTTCGGCCGGCAATACGGTCAATCCGATGGACGTAGCGGAAGTACTCGGCGGCACATCGCCAATCAAAGCGGTTTATTGACACGACGCGACGTAGCGTCGTGTTTTTTTGCGCAAAAAAAGCCGCATTACAGCGGCTCTCGTTCATTCGCGGGTTGGATCGTGATTGCCTTTGGTGTCGGCGATTGTATCCGAGCTTCCGAAGTCTTCGACTTGGCTGAAGGCGTCAGTACTTTTCCCGGCGTCATCTGTTCCGTCGAGCTGTTTATGGGCAGCCGTCTCAGACGCATTGAGGACATCTTCTTCGACCGGACGATCGAGGTCTGTTTGATGCTCTTGTTCTTCCTGCTCACGTGCATGTTCGATGCAAAGCGTCGCTTCTGGGATGATCTCGAGCCGATCGAGTTCAATTTCTTTCCCGCATACTTCACATTTTCCGTACGTCCCGTTTTTGATGGCGAGAAGCGCCTTATCGACGTCCGTTAAAAATTCTTCATCGAGTTCGGTGAGTGCGTGGTCACGTTCGCGTAAAAACAGCTCTTCTCCCGAATCGGCGGGATGGTTGTCATAGTGCGACAACTCTCCTTCGTCGTAAACTTCTTCACGATTTTCCAGATACCCTTCGGTCTTGGCTTTCTCTTTTAGTAGACGTTCTTTGAACGTATCGATTTGTTTTTGTGTCAACATACGGTCCACTCTCCAGTTCTGATTTCATTAGTATAAGCATTTCCCATTTTGCGACGCGACAAACCTTTCTGTCGGCAAAGCGGATTTCTAAAGACTTGAGAAAACGGGTATGATGACAATGAGTGTCAATTGTCGTGGAATAAGGAGGAAGCAACATGAGAAAAGTTGAGGTTGTGGAATACGATACAGCATGGACGGAAAAGTTTGAGGACGAGTCGAGCAGGCTCGAACGATTGCTCGACGGTGAACTGATTGTGATTCATCATATCGGCAGCACGTCTGTCCCGGGTCTTGACGCCAAACCGATTATCGATATCATGCCGGTCGTTCGCCAAATCGAACGCGTCGATGGATTGATCGGCCACATGGAGGCCCTCGGTTATCGCAGTTTCGGCGAGCACGGTATTCCGAGACGGCGCTTCTTCGCCAAAGGTGAGGACGTGCGGACGGTCCATGTCCACGTCTTCGAGGAAGGGGACGAAGGGGTCGTCCGGCATTTGGCCTTTCGGGACTACTTGATGGCGTTTCCGGACGTACGTGCCGAATATGCCGCTCTCAAACAACAGCTCGCGAGCCAACATCCGGAAGATATCGAAAGCTACATCCAAGGAAAACAAGAATGGGTGTCCGAAACGGAGCGAGTGGCGACGCTTTGGTATTTGTCCCAGCAACAGAAATGAAACTTTTTCTCGCTTCATCTCGTAACGATAGATAACAAGTTGAGGGGGAAACAGGATGAAGCAATTTCTTGGGAAATGTATCGAGTACGCGTTTGTCGCGCTCGTATTCATCGGATTATTCGTCGGTCTGCGCTATGGGGTCCATCAGTTCGTCCCGGCAACGGAAGAGATTCAACGTTATACTTATCTCGTCTTAGGGACAGCCGTTCTCGTGTTTCCGGCTTCGTTGTTCGGCGGCTATTTTCTCGCCCGTCCGATTCAGCGCCGGTTGAACGGAACAGAGACGGTCAGTTCGAACCACGTGTTGCGTGGTGATGAAAAGCCACACGGAATCACGGAAGATCGAAACGACACGCACACTGGGGGCGGTTTATGATGCGCTTGCGCCCCACCAATGATGCGTCGTTGATCGCCACGTTGAACCGCCCGATTCACGAGCATCATATCGAACTGGTACCGACTTTCTTTGCTGCGTATGATCATGCGTTGATCGAAGAGGCGTTCTCGAAGATGATGGCACAAGATACTTATCATTTCTTTACGGCCGAAGTAGACGATGAAATCATCGGCTACGTATGTTTTCAAGAGCGAGTGAGTGAGGCCAACGCATTTCGTCAGGCAGTGCGAACGCTCTACGTCCATCAAATCAGTATCAACCCGGACGTGAAAAGACACGGTTATGGCCGTCTCGTCATGGAGCATGTCGAGCGCTTTGCAGTTGACCATGATTTCTCATCGATTGAACTGGATTATTGGTCGGTGAACGAAGAAGCCGCCAAGTTTTACGAGCGTGTCGGTTTTCGAACGAAACGTCAAATTGTTATAAAGCATTTATAGGATGAGGGGGATTGGATGGAAACGGTTATTTTAGTGATTGGGATCATCGGAGTGATTTCTTTAATGTTTTTCATGTCGAACCAGTGGATGGGATACAGCAAAGGCAATATCGTCATGACGCTCGATGATCATCACACGGACTTGAATCAATACGTGCCGGCGATTTTGACGAAACTCTATGAGGACGGCAAGTCGGCCCATTATCTCGGCGACCGGAAGTTTGAGGTGGACGGGAAACGATACGTCCTCGTCGAACGGACCGTACCGATCGGTCGGGTTCCGACCCAGCAGACGGTACTCATGCCGGATAAAACGAAGTAAAGCCACGCTGCCGCGTGGCTTTTTGTTATTGTGCCGGGGGTCCAAAACTACCGGCATGATAATCGCGGAACGCTTGGCGAATCTCGTCCTCGGTATTCATGACGAACGGACCATGGGCGATGTAGTCCTCACGGATCGGCTGTCCTGAGTAGACGAGCAGGCGGGCCCGTGACGTCGCTTTGACGCGGAGTACGCTCATGCTGTCCGCTGTTTCGTCGTACGTGAGCGTCGCCACGTACGTTTTCGCGAGCGGGGTCGCCGACGTGCCGAGCTCGACTGAACCGGCGAGCACGTAGACGAATCCGTTATGATTTGTCGGCAAGACGTGCTCGTAGACGGCACCGGCTTTCAAACTGATTTCGCTCATCGTGATCGGCACGAGGCTGTTCATCGGCCCCGTTACCCCGGCGACGTCGCCGGAGTAGACGCGCATCTGCCCGCCGTCGATCGGTACGACCGGGGCGTCTTCGACATATACGTTCTGATAGGATGTCGTCGTCGATTTGAGCGATTTTGGCAAGTTGAGCCATAGTTGCAGCGTATGGATCAAGTCGTCATCGACGGCTTCCTCGGCATGCCGGGCTCCCCAACCGGCGTTCATATATTGAACGTCACCGGCGTCTAAAACCGAATGACCGCCATGGTTGTCAATATGCTCGAGCCGACCGTCGATGACGTACGTGATCGTCTGAAACCCGCGGTGCGGATGGTCAGAGAACGTGCCACGCTTGAACCAATCCTCGGCCATTAAAATGAACGGGTCGAACTCGGCTTTTCGTTCCGGGGGCAACACCCACCCTTGTTGGACGTGCGGATAGCCGTTCTGTTTATACGTGACTTGCCAGTGTGCGGCGACATCGCGGTCAAATTGTCTCGTCATCAGACCATCTCCTTCGGAAGCGTTTGGCTCCATTGTCGCACATGGACGATCTAGAAACGGGTGATTTTGCTCTCTGAACGTGCAAAGACAGACGGCCAGGAGACCGTCTGTCAATAAGAGGCGAGCGACAGCCAGGTGGCGCTGTCCTCGGAACTGAGTTTGTAATGGTTACCCTTGGTCGTGACATAGACGTCCGTCTTTTTGGAACGTTCATGGAGCGTCACGTCGAACGTTTGGGACTTAACGCCTTCGGCCAAGGTGAATAGCGGATATGCGGCCGCCTCACCGTTCCGGTTGACGCGTTCGGCCCGCTGCAGCATCTGTTTAAGCGTTTCTCCGTCGGCAGTGGTCGTTTGGATGGCGTCCAAATGATGAAGTTCGGTCTTACCGGAGAGCGACGTCTTATGGAAATAACCGATGGTCGCTTCCTCGACTTCTTCTGTCGTTGCTGCGTCGACTTCTGACTGTGTCATCATCACCGGCGGTTCATAGGAGAGCGAGATCGTTTGTTTCACCGTTTCCCCGCCAATATCATAAGACAGTTCCCAAAGCGGGTATGTTTCTCCGAACTTGAGTTCGTCAGGCAACGGATAGACGGTTGAAAGTGTCGGGATGCCGCCATCTGGAACAGAATCGAGCGACCCGTATGCCATGTTGTTTTCAGAAGATCGAATCAAGAGCGGTTGGACAACCCCGTCCATCTTGACGAGATAAAGCGACAGCGTCATCGTCTTCATGTTCGGGTCAAATGGGTGAAAAGATGTCGTCGACGAGTCCTGCGTCTTCACTTCTAGAGCGAGTGAGGCGAAGAGAGGAGAGTGCAGCGTAACAAACGGTGAATCGAATGGGATCAATTCGAAAAACGGATCGTCTTCAAGCTTGGTTTCGGTCGTTTGACGCATTGCATCGGACACGCCCACAGAACGCGGTCGGAGCGGTTCGGGCTCCGCTTCACGCCGAGCGGCCGGGAGGAGATCGGCATCGATCAGTTTCACATATTGGCTAACGTCAGTTTGACAGTAAGCGTATGTCGCCTCGTCGTCATGGAACACGGACATCGTCGTGAAGTTTGACGAAAAACGTGAGAAACTGCGATACGTCGCGTCATAGACGAACGGTCGGTCCGAGATGGAAACGGCGCCGGTGTCGTCACAAATCGTATGCACGGCAATCTGTTCCGTTTCGTCGAGCTGCATCGACTGTTGGTCCGGTTCATAATGATAGCCGTCGAATAGGATGGGGCGAACTTTGAGGTCGAGCGCGGACTCTTGTTCTGTGCAACCGGTCAAGATGATTGTCGCCATGAGCAACGTTGTGATGCCGATGGTTCGCACGCCATTTGCCCCCTTTACTCCATGAATTGGGCCTGCCACTTGGCCGCATCGTCGCGGAGCAGCTGGAAATGAGACCCAGTCTTCGTATTCGTCAAAAACACGTCATTTCCTTCATAGCTGACGTCGAACGTTTGTGCACATATGCCTTCGAAGACGGTCAAATAAGGGGTCGAGGCAGGTGTGCCGGCTTTCGAGACGGCTTTCGCGCGCTCGATCGCATTGAAGATGAATTGCGTATCGTCAGCTGTGGCGTGGCTTAAAAACGGCTCGTCTTTCGATTCCGTACCGATCAAGGCGAGCTCGTGAAAGATGACGTGCCGGCGGTGGTCGAATTGTTGGCGCATTTCGTTCTTCAAGCTATCCCCGCGCAACAAGGTTTCTTCTTTATAGGTGATCGACACGACTTGTTTATGGGCTTTTCCATCGCGGGTGAACGAGAAGCTGAACAACGGATAGCGTTTGTTCGCTACGAGTGTCGATAGGAGCGTACTTGCTTGCCGGGCTCCTAGAAAACGGTCGAACGACGCGTCGAACGGTCGGATCACGTCGCGATAGAGCTCTTGGTTTGACGAGGTATAAATCCCGTAGCGCTGTTCGCCATCAGCCGACTCGGTACCAAACCCGATCGAGAGAAACGGCTGTCTAGAAGATAAATCAATAGGGACGACGAGGGTCTCAGCCGTATCCATTGACTCGAACGTGAACTCATATGAACCGTTGAACGGCATCGTCACGTGGACGAGCGTTTGCTCGAGAGCAGTCCGGAGCGGATACGGTTCGTTGCCGACCGGTTTGTCCATCTCGTTTAGAAATTGAAGTCGTTCGTGCGGTTGAGCGTTTCGCAGTTTCGAGATGGACGGATAAGTGACGGACAAGTCTTGAAAAGCCGTGAGACTGTCGGGAACGGATGCGACTTGTTTGATATAAGTGATTGTGCCTACCTGACATTGCACGTAAAACTGATTCTCCACTTCAAAGAATGTGGCGGTCGGGAACGCTTCGGTTGACGTTGTCGTCGTCAACGGCTGCGTCAACGTGACCGTTCCGACTAAACGGCGGTCGCCGGCGGGAACGGTCGTGATCGCATCTTCTGGATAACAAGCATCGAGCACGTTCGTCCGGTCGGACTCGGTCATCTCGATCTGTTGCCCCGAAGGAAGCGTGGCGCGACCTTGATAGTACTCTGGAGCTGTATGTAAACGAAAAGCATGTTCTTCCTCACATCCAAACAGGAATGATAAAATGGCGAGCGTACAGAAAAGCAGGTACTTTTTCACAGCGGTGCACTCCTTCGATGAATAACTTTCATCATTGTAGCACCATTTTTTTGTGACTTTAGTCTTAGGAAAACTAATGTGTTTTTTAAATAAAAAAGCGAAAAACCCGCTCGACTTGAACTGAGCGGGTCTGATTTACACTTATGGATATGAAATGGAATTTCTCGATTTCAACGTTGTCGATTTTTGACGAATGAACCTTGATATAGCGTCATTGCTAAAAAACGAATAGAAAGCGTTGAAATGAATTATGGGTTTTATAGGTATTTATTGGTTTTTATATTCTTTTAGTCGACGTCGCGACCGCGTGAAGCTTTCAAAATTTCGAACCATTCTTCACGGCTGAGCTCGATTTCGAGTGCGTCGACACCGGTGCGGACTCGTTCAATTTTCCCAGAGCCGATGATCGGCATGATATTGACCGGATGCTTAAGTAGCCAAGCATAGACGATTGAATCGATACCGCTAGCGTCATGACGGACGCGGATCTCTTCAAGTTTTTCACGAAGCGGCGCGTAGTCGTCTGCAGAGAATAACTGGCCTCCGGCGAGCGGGCTCCAGGCCATGAGCGGCATCCGCTTTTCGTGACATAGGTCGACAGAACCATCTTCGAAATGTTTCAACTGCATCGGCGAGAGCTCGAGCTGGTTCGTCACGAGTTGGAACGGTAGCCGTGACTGCAGCAATTGCTGTGTCGACGGCACGTGGTTCGAGACGCCGAACGTCCGGACTTTTCCGCTCTGTTGCAACGTGATGAACGCCTCGGCGACTTCATCTGGATCCATGAGCGGATCGGGACGATGGATCAAAAGTGTATCAATCTGGTCAATTCCGAGCTCGCTCAAAGAACGTTCGGTTTGGCTGATGATATGTGCTTTCGTCGTATCATAATGGTTGAGCGTTTGGCCGGGGTTGAATGAGCCGGTCAATTTGATGCCCGTCTTCGTCACGATTTCGATTTGGTCGCGAAGCGAAGGTTTGAGGCGCAACGCCTCTCCAAATAATCCTTCACACGTATACCCGCCATAAATGTCGGCGTGGTCGAACGTCGTGATGCCGAGCTCGATACATTGCTCGATGAACGTGAGACGCTCCTGTGGGCTCATCTCCCATTCGGCGAGACGCCACATTCCGTGGATGATGCGTGAGAACGATAAGTCTTCCGTTAGTGCGATTCGTTGCATAATCGATTCCTCCTAATTGTCTGTCGCTTTCATTATACGGGTATTGTCCAACAGCGTCACTTTCTGCGCGCGAGCAGGGATGCTGAAACAGGGTCAATCGTGACGGAATCCGTTATGATAGACGAGAGACAAACAGAAAGAGGAGTTCTTCATGAATTGTTATGAAATTTATGCGGACGTGTCGTTCGAACAAGACGTTCACGAGACGCGTGTCACCGCTTATCACCAAGACCTCGAGCTGCATGGGATCGGACGGAGCGCCGCCGTATTTCGCGTGAAAGATACGCGACTCGTCATCAAAGTGTTCTTCCCGGGCTATACTCAAATCGCGGCGGAAGAAGCCGTGATTTATCGTACGCTCGAAGGGCTGCCCCAGTTCCCGCATTTGTACGAAGTCGGGCCGAACTATATCGTCATCGATTATATCGAAGGCAAAACGCTGTTCGAGTGTTTGACCGAAGGGATTTGGATTGACGCGGCGTACATCGAGCAAGTCGACGAGGCGCTGATTAAGGCGCGGCAGCTTGGACTGACCCCGTCAGACGTACATTTGCGCAACATCATCCTCAGTCCGCAAGGCCGCATCTATTTGATCGATTTGGCCCGGTTCCGGCAAGGGCAGCATATCGACCATCAATGGGAAGACTTGAAACGGATGTATCGGCTCTACCGGCTCCGCTTCGTGCCGAAACGATATTCCGAGCGGCTGTTGAACGGGATCGCCTATTTATACCGCACGTTTGTCAACGATCCGAGACGCTAGTCGAAGGTCGTTTTTATTTTGGCGATTAGGGAACAACAGTAACGTATCGTTGTCGTGTCACTAAAAAAGGAGGACGTCCGAATGGCTCACCGAATTTATGCGAATGAACTTGAAACGTTGCATGACTGTGTGGAGACGTGTAACTACTGTCTTGAATCGTGTCTTGAAGAGCGCGATGTGAAGATGATGGTCGATTGCATCCGGCTCGACCGCGAATGTGCCGCTATGTGCTCGTTCCTCGCCGAGGCGATGACACGGGATTCGGCGTTCGTGCCCGAACTCGCACGGGCTTGTGCGGTCATGTGTAAGGCGTGCGCCCAAGAGTGCGAAAAACATAAGCACGAGCACTGCCAAGAGTGTGCGCGCGTTTGCTTCGAATGCGCTTCGATGTGCGACCGCTTAGCAGCTTGAGCGGAATACGGTCAGTCGACGCGGCTGACCTTTTTTTGTGGAAAATGCGTCGCGACGTGTGTTTTGAGAGCGAGATACGTATAATGAAGAAAACTCATGAAAGTGGTGTATGTATGATCCGTAATTGCCGTCGTGACGACCTTCAAGCCGTCTTACATATTTACAATGACGCCATCGTCAACAGTACTGCCGTCTATCACTATGAACCGGTGACGCTTCAAAATCGAGTCGCCTGGTATGAAGATAAAAAAGCGTCCGGACACCCTGTCATCGTCTGGCAAGACGGCGACGTCGTCATGGGTTTCGCCACGTTTGGTCCGTTCCGTCCATGGCCGGCCTATCATTACGCGATCGAACATTCTGTCTACGTCCATCCGGGCTATCGAGGCAAAGGTGTCGGCAACAAGTTGCTTCGTGAGATCATTCGCATCGCGGAAGCGCGTGACTATAAGACGATGATCGGCGGAATCGACGCTGCGAACATCGCGAGTATCAAAGCGCATGAAAAACTGGGCTTCGTTCATTCAGGGACGATCAAACGAGCCGGCTACAAATTTGGAAAATGGCTCGACTTGTCATTTTATCAATTGGATTTGACAGGTCCCGAAACACCGCAAGAAGGCTAAATGTTGTCTATCGACACTTCTGAAATACGGTATACTGGCAACAGTGAATCGAATGGAGGAATCAAGATGACAGAACTACCGAATTGCCCAAAATGTCAGTCGGCCTACGTCTATGAAGATGGCGCTCTGCTCGTCTGCCCGGAATGTGCTTACGAGTGGTCACCGAGCGAGGCGGCCGAGGCCGAGGCGGACGCTGAGGTTAAAGACGCGAACGGGAACGTGCTCCAAGATGGAGATACGGTCACGGTCATCAAAGACTTGAAAGTGAAAGGTACGTCACTCGTCGTCAAACAAGGGACGAAAGTGAAAAGTATCCGCCTCGTCGACGGTGATCACGATATCGATTGCAAGATCGATGGGTTCGGCGCGATGAAGCTCAAGTCAGAATTCGTCAAGAAACTATGAAAAAACTGTTTCGGTCCACGGACCGAAACAGTTTTTTGTATTACGAGAAGAACGGCTTGTATTCACGGCGTTCATGCATGACAGATACCCATTGGAGCGTCGTGAACTCCTCGAGCACCCATTCGCCGTTGAAGCGGCCGAGCCCTGAGTCTTTCTCACCGCCGAACGGCAAGTGCGGCTCGTCGTTCACCGATTGGTCGTTGATGTGGATCATCCCGGTCTCGACGCGGCGAGCGAACTCGGTCGCCCGGTAAATCGAACCGTGGACGGCTCCGCTAAGACCATATGGAAGTTCGTTCGAGATATGGAGCGCTTCTTCGTCGTCTTTGAATGACAAGATGACGGCGACCGGTCCGAAGATCTCATTTTTGGCGAGCGGCATGTCGTTCGTGACACCGCTAAGGACGGTCGGTTCGAGCACGTTGCCGTTCGCTTTGCCACCGACGTGGAGCGTCGCCCCGGCGTCGATCGTCTGATCGATTTGGTCGAGGATACGATCGATTTGATCATGGTCGATGAGCGGTCCGACTTGTGTATCGGCTTCATTCGGATTTCCGAATTTAAGGCCGCGGACGCGTTCGTTGAACCGTTCGAGGAACGTGTCATGAATCGATTCGGCGACGAGAATCCGGTTCGTCGACATACAGATCTGACCTTGATGGAAGAACTTGCTGTAGACGGCCGACTCGACAGCGCGGTCGATATCAGCATCGTCTAGGACGACGAAGACGTTGTTGCCGCCGAGTTCGAGCGCGGTCTTCTTCAACAGACGTCCGGCCTTCTCGGCAATGCCTTTCCCGACCTCGGTCGATCCCGTGAACGAGATGAGTTTTGGGATCGGGTGCTCGACGATGGCATCGCCAATCTCAGAGCCGCGACCGACGACGATATTCAAGACGCCTTTCGGGAGCCCGGCTTCTTCAAACAATGAAGCGAACAGGAGCCCGCCAGTGACCGGTGTCGCCGTCGCTGGTTTGACGACGACCGTGTTGCCGGTCGCGAGCGCCGAGACGATTGAACGGACTGCGAGATGAAACGGGAAGTTCCATGGGCTGATGACGCCGATGACGCCGAGCGGCTTCCGGTAGACCCGGTTCTCTTTGTTCGGCACGATCGATGGTTTGATCAGTCCGTCCATCCGGAACGGGAACGTCGACGCCTCTTTAATGATTGCCATCGAGGCAGCGAATTCGCCTTCTGCCTTGATGCGGGTGCTGCCTGACTCTTTCACGAGCCAGTCGATGATGTCGTCTTTGTAGTGTAACGTCAGTTCAGCGAACCGCTCGATCAGGGCGCGGCGCTCTTGCGGCAGCATGACCGCCCATTCACCTTGCGCTTCCTTAGCTACCTGATATGCCTTGTCGAGATCGGACTCGTCTGCTGACCGGATCGAGAACAGCTTCTCGTCCGTGAACGGGTTGACGTTGTCGATCGACTTGTCGCTCGAACCGTCTACCCACTGGCCGTCAATGTACATCTTCGTAAAATCGGTATGCATAACAACACTCCTTTATTTTTTCTTCACCATAAGAAGTATTCACCTCTTGTCAAAAACTAAACATTGGAATGTGCACTATCTTGCTTTACAAACTAGTTGATTTTGGTATCTTTATCCATTACTATTGTGTATAACAAGTTAGTTTGAAGGGAAGCAGGGTTGCGCTATGGCAATGAGTCAAATGTTGAAAGGTCTGCTCGAAGGGTGTCTGCTCGCCATCATCGCGAAAGGGGAGACGTACGGCTATGAGATGTCGGAGAAACTTCAAGCGTACGGTTTCACGATGGTGAGCGAGGGGAGTATTTACCCGGTGTTGCTGCGGATGAAAAAGGAAGGATGGGTCGAGACGATTCAAAAACCTCTGCCTTCGGGGGGACCGAAACGAAAGTATTACGTATTGACGGAAGCTGGGGGGCAGGAACTGATGGCGTTCCGGAAGCGTTGGGCAGATGTGTCGAGCGGTGTCGACCGCGTACTAGGAGAGGGGAATGAACGTGGAACTTTCGAAAAAGAGTCGTGATTTTTTAGATGATTTGGCGGTCTATCTCATGTCGAGTGGGAAATCAGAACGGGAAGTGCAAGACGTGACCGCAGAATTGAAAGACCATTTGGAAGAAGCAGAGAGGGCAGGGAAGGACGTGACCGATGTCGTCGGACAGAGCCCTGAGGCGTATATGCGCCAACTCGGGAGCGAGATGGCGTTTGACGTGAAAGGGGTAGTGAAAGTTGTCGGCATGATCATTCCGAGCGTATTCGCCTACATCATCATCGGAAACTTTATTCAAGGAGAGATGACGTTCTCGACGGTCCAACTGATCGGCTTCCCACTCGTCGCCGTCATACTTTTACTCGCCGTGACACAAGTGTTCCGTAAGATGTCGACCGGTTCGTCTCGCGGCAAGATGAAAACTGGGTTGACGTATGCCGCGCTCGGTGCATTGCCGATGACGCTATTCCTAGGCTTGATGACTTTCGACCTGCTCGTTGAGACACCGAAGATCACGTTTGGGACGGTCGGGCAGTTCGTGTTGTTCGGGCTAGCAGTGCTCACACTCGTCATCGTGTCGGTGTGGACGAAGACGTGGATCAATCTGATTATTCCACTTCTACTGTTTGTGCCGCAATATGTGTTCGCGCAAACGAGCCTGCCGCTTGAACAACAGTTGATTTTCTCAATGATGGTTCTGTTCGTCGGCATGGGAATCGTTATGTTCGTCTGGTGGAAAAAGAATCAACAGGAGGAAGTCTAAGACGTTTGTCATAGATGCTAGCTCGATTGTTAGGCATCGCTTGGACGGTCTTGTTCGTTATCGGTGTCGTCTTGGCATTCTTTTATCATTCTAAATTTCGAAAAGTGTGCGAGTCTGCTTAATGACGGGTTCGGCTGGGAATAGGAAACTGTACGCCAATAGAGAAAGAAGGGGTTCCCATTGCCAGTCAATCCGACGATTCAATTTTATTTGGATCAATTTAAAAATCAGATGTCACCCACATATGAGCAAATGAACCCACTCGAGTTAAGACGACAGGAAGATGAAGTGCTGACGAGGTTCCAGCATAAAGAGCACGTTCACGAAGTCGAGGACTTGGATCTCTCGCTCCCAGGGCGTACGCTCCCGATTCGGATTTATCGGTCAGGAGCAACGACCGCCCCGGCACTTGTCTACTATCACGGCGGCGGTTACGTCACCGGCAGCATCGAGACACACGATGCGATTTGCCGCACCCTCGCGAACGAGGTGGACTGTACCGTCATCTCGGTCGGGTATCGCCTCGCGCCGGAACATAAATTTCCAGCCCCAGTCGAAGACGCTTACGATGCACTCGTTTGGATCGGGGAACACGCTTCGGAATTAAACGTAGATGCGTCACGACTCGCCGTCGGCGGCGACAGTGCCGGCGGGACGCTCGCCACGGTCAGCGCATTGATTACGAGTGAGCGCGGGGGGCCGTCACTCGTTCATCAGCTCCTGTTTTACCCGGTGACCGGGACCGAAGAAAACTTGCCGTTATCTTTGATTGATTACGCTACCGGCTACTTGCTTGACGAAGGGTTGATCCGTTGGTTCCAGCAGCAATATTTTAATGACGAAAATGAGTTGACACATCCGTATGCGTCGCCAATTTTGTCCGATCGCTTAGAACAACTGCCTGCGACGACACTACTGACGGCCGAGTACGACCCGCTCCGTGACGTCGGGCGGGCTTATGCGAACAAATTGATCAGCCTCGGTGTCCCGGTGACGTATAAAAATTACGGGGGGCTGATCCACGGCTTCACGAACTACTATGCGTTCGTCCCAGAGGCGAAACGGGCGGTGAAAGAGGCGGCTCATTGTTTAAAAACAGCGTTTGAGAACCAAAAAAATATTCTTGGATAAGAGAAGAGGACCATTCTGACCTATTGTCGGAACGGTCCTCTTCTCTTATGAGTACGCTCGCACCATCAGACTCTGTTGCAAGGCGCGTTATTTCATGCTTTCGATAAACTCGGGAAGCGACAGCCTTCCGGGAAAAGGTGGCCGTCACTCATACGGATCATCCATTGTCCGTCACGTGCACGTGACGCACGTCGTTCGACATCGGCCAAGTCAGGTGTGAATTCAAAGACGATTTCCGCGATCCCATCAAAGGAGAGCCGTGCCACGACGTCGACGTGTTCGAGCGGGGGCGCCGAGCCCGAAACGGAGACAAATAGCTCCGGTTCGTGTTGGACAGTGAACCCTTGCTTCTCTTGAACTACCCCCACCTACGCCTTGCTTAGAGGTGGAGGATTCCTGAGTTATCCGACCTATCAGCCGGAACCTGATCAGGCTACCCCCGTCGTCCCGACGGTTGGAAGTTGACCTTGTCCGTTTCTTTAGTGCTGATGCCTACTTTGCTTGGTTTTCGCTACTTCGGTCATCCGCTAGGTGAACGTTGAAGATTTTACGTGACAGACGAACTTCCTGCCACAACCCTATATCTTCAGTTTTCAAGGAACGTGACACTTATTTTTTACCTGATTTCAGGAAGTTCAAACACGATGTCGAACCATTGACGTATCGAAAGACACGCCTGGTTCGAAGGCGATTCATCTCCCACTTTCACTAGGGCTTCGCCCGCGTCGTTTAGAAGTGGGAGTATTCTCGCCTGATTTTGATAAAATGGTTCGAGGCCCTCGTCACAAGCCAAAATATAGGGCAATCCATCGGAGTCATATTGTTTGAAGAGGTGCTTGAAGACGCGGGTGGCGAGTCCTTGTCCTTGTCGGTCCTCGTCCGTCATGACCGTCCCGATTTGATACATCTCACGAGCGGTTCCGTCCGTCACGAGGGTCATCCGGCTCATGCTGACGTTCGAGATGATGTTCCGGTAGAACGTCAACGAATAACAGCGATAGCGGTCGGTCCATTCTCCGTCCAAATACCATCCGCGAAAATCGATGCCGAACATTTCATCGGTCAAGTAGAAAAATGATTCACGTTCTTTATCTGAATACTCGAGATTGGTGATCGGTCGTTTAGCCATGTGACTCACTCCTTGTTTTGAACTTCTCGGCCTGTTCCTGTACATTAGAGGCAGAGAGGGGTAATTCAAATTATGAAACGGTATGAAGCTATTTTATTTGATGTCGACGATACGTTGCTAGACTTTAAACGGAGCGAGCACGTCGCCTTGGAGCAATTGCTCGCCTCACATAACGTCCGGATGACCGATGCGTTAAAACAACAATACGTGACGATCAACAACGGGCTATGGCGCGCGTTCGAGCGCGGTGAGGTCGGACGGGAAGACGTCTTGATGGGCCGCCACACGCAACTGTTCGACACGCTCGGGATTGCGATCGATGCGCATGAAGTCGAACAGCGCTATCGGGACCATTTGCACGACGGGGTGCACATCATCGACGGGGCACTCGAACTCGTGCAAACGCTCAGTGAGCAGTATCCGCTCTATATCGTAACGAACGGTGTGACAGAGACACAGTTCAAGCGGCTTGAGGCGTCGGGGTTGCTCCCGTATTTCAAGGACGTGTTCGTCTCCGACGCGACGGGATCGCAAAAGCCGATGAAACCGTTCTTCGATTACGTGTTCGACCGTGTCCCAAACGTGTCGCCAGAGCGCGGACTCATCGTCGGTGACTCGCTGACGGCGGACATCGCCGGAGGACGCATGTACGGGCTCGATACGTGTTGGTACAACCCGGATGAGGTCGCGGCAACGGTCGAGACGACGTATGAGATTCGAGACTTGAACGAACTAAAAACGATCTTGTGACGCGTGGCTACTAGGTCAGCGGTCAATGAAATGAGGCGGCAATGCCTCGGGCAACGTATAGAGCGTCTCTGGATACAACGTCAGTTCGCGTAACTGCTCGAGCGGCTGCCAACGATAGATGAGGTGATCTCCTTCTGGTCCGTGAAAGTCGCCGGTCCGGAGCGGGAGGTCACCCGATACATAAAAATACATGCCGATCTCGTGAACCGTGCGTTCTAAGTACGTGAAGAAATTTTCGGAGACGAAAGCGAACGTCGTTCCCGTCAGTGTCGCGTTGAGCTCTTCTTGCAGTTCGCGCATCAAAGCGAGTTCGGCTTCTTCGCCGATGCCGACGCGGCCGCCCGGCAACGCCCAAAAGTCATCATTTGCGTTCCGATGAATGAGCAAACGACCATCTTGGACCCAGATGCCGGCGACGCGGTAGTTGAACGTGCCCTGATCGGTCGGAAATACGATATCCATCTTTCATCACTCCATTCCTTTAGCTACAATTAGTATACGCCAAGGAGGCAGGACATGTTTCAATTAAATGAGTCTTACGAAGGACAAGATTTTCGCGAGTCCTCGTTCCGTGACCTTCAACTTTCACACGTGACGTTCGAGAACTGTCGGTTCACATACATCGACGCGACCGAGTTCGAGACCGAGCAGTGCCGCTTCATCAACTGTGACTTTACCGACTCGAAATGGAACGCATCGCGCCACGTCGGCAGTTCGTTTTTAAACTGTCAATTCAATGGGGCGAATTTGTTTTTAACATAATTAAGCGAGAATTCTCCCACCTCTAAGCGTCTGGGGCGAGGCCCGGCGTAGGTGGGAGATGAATCGCCCGTACATAAACCTCTTGGCCACCCCTGTGACAGATATGACGAACAGAAGTTCGTGATTCCGTCAGATTTCCCTTCCCCCGTCGCGGGTATCGGATGAGGAAGACGTTCATCACGATCATCGGCCGGGAGGAGGCGGAGACATGCTGAAGGGCTACAAATATAGGCTCCACCCGACGGCGGCACAGGCCGAGTTCCTCGTCAGGACGATCGGTTGCGCCCGCTTCGTCTACAACAAGCTGCTCGAGGACCGTATCACCATCCACGAGGAGGCGAAGGCTGGGACCGGCCCGAAACGCAAACTGCCGACACCGGCCTCGTACAAGCCCCTGTTCCCGTTCCTCTGCGAGGCGGACAGCCTCGCGCTCGCCAACGCGAAGCTGCACCTCGACGCGGCGTTCGCGAAGTTCTTCACCGGGACGGCCGGCTTCCCGGTGTTCAAGTCGAAACGGAAGGCGCGCGCCTCCTACACGACGAACAACCAGCACGGCACGATCCGCATTGAAGGGGACCGGGTCCGGCTCCCGAAGGTCGGGTTCGTCCGGTTCACACAGCACCGAATCTTCGACGGGGCCATCCACTCGGCGACCGTGTCGATGACGAAGACGGGCAAGTTCTTCGTGTCGCTCCTCGTCGAGCAGCCCGACGAGCCGTGGGTCCCGGCCGAGCACAAGATCGGGATCGACCTCGGCCTCGGGCACTTCGCCGTCATGACGAACGACGCGCTCGTGACGGAGAAGGTCCCGAACCCGCGCAACCTGCGCGAGGCCGAGGAACGGCTCAAACGGGCGCAGCGCTCGCTCTCCCGCAAGAAGCCCGGCAGCCGGAACCGCGAGAAGGCCCGGCTCGTCCTCGCGAAGAAACACGAGCAGGTCAAGAACCGACGGCACGACTTCCTCCACAAGCTGTCACGACGCATCGTCGACGAGAACCAAGTCGTCGTCGTCGAGACGCTGAAGCCGAGGGAGATGATGCAGGACCGCCGCCTGGCAAAATCGATCGGGGACGCCGGGTGGGGCGAGTTCGTCCGCCAGCTGGAATATAAGGCGAGGTTCTATGGACGGACGCTCATCAAGGCCGACCCGTGGTTCGCCTCGACCCAGGTCTGTTCGGCCTGCGGCGAGAACGGCGGCAAGAAGGACCTGGACGTCCGCGAGTGGACCTGTGCCGCATGCGGCACGCACCACGACCGCGACGTCAACGCGAGCCTCAACCTGTTGCGCCTCGCGGACTGAAACACCCCAGGGCAGGGACTGCCCGACGAGCTTGGTCCACAACCGTGGCTGGTCAAAGCATGGTCTTCCCAAGAAGCTCCCACTTCAAGTTGCGAAGCAAATAAGTGGTGAGTAGTTCACGTGAGTTCGATCAGTGCAAGACGACCGGTTCCTCGTTCGAGTCGTGTACGTTCGGAGGAGTGACCGTTCGTGGGGGCGACTGGTCGTTCGTCAATTTGCGTCACGCGCCGCTCCGGAAAATGGATTGGTCGAATGTTCGTCTAGTAGAGGCTGATTTGTACGGGGCGGACTTGAAGGAGTCACGTTGGACGAACGCTACGTTGACACGTGCCGTCCTGCAGCATGCGGACTGTACGGCTGCCGACTTCATAGGTGCTGACATGGACGGGGTCGATTTCACGGACGTTACGCTCAAAAAGACGAAACTCGACGTCATGCAGGCGGTCCAAGTCGCCCGTTCGCTCGGGGCCATCGTCGAATGAACAATAACCAGGTGCTAGAGCAGCTACTCGCTTTGGCGGAGGAGCGGGAAGACATCCGAATCATGGTGTTGAACGGATCGCTCGTCAATCCGCACGTTTCCCCAGACCGGTTTCAAGATGTAGATGTCACGTTTTTCGTTCTGGACGTATCATCGTTCATAACGGATCAATCCTGGATCGATCGGTTCGGCGAGGTGTTGATCATGCAGACACCGGACGAGTCACCGTCTCAAACAAGATACGAGCGGTTTGCGTTTCTCGTCCAGTTTGCAGCCGGTCATCGGATCGATCTGACCGTTCGTCCTGTTCGCGTCGTGCAGGAGGCGATTGCGGAAGATTCGCTCAGTCTCGTCATGCTCGATAAAGATGACACGGCAGGACGTCCTGTGCCGAGCGATGAGACGTACCGAGTCAAACGCCCGAGCGCGTTTGACTATGCGTCGTGTTGGAACGAGTTTTGGTGGGTGTCATTGTATGTCGTGAAAGGACTAAGGCGCAATCAACTGCTGTATGCGCTCGATCACGTGACGATCATGCGAGACATGCTCCGACAGATGATGGCGTGGGATGTCGGATATAGGACCGGCTTTTCCTCGAATATCGGGAAAGCTGGGGACGCTTTGGTGAACCACTTATCAAATCAAGCTTGGCAAGCATACTTACGGACATACCCGGTCGCGGATCCTGCGGCGATTGCAGCCGCGTTTGAAACGTTGGTCGAGCAGTTCTGCGTCGTCAGTCGGCGTGTTTCGGAGAAAAGTGGCAACTCATTTCGGGACGACGAGTCCAAGCGGATTCGTGACGCTTTTTCGACGCTTTGGACTTCAAACGATTAGTTTTTAGCCGAGTCGGGAAACCCACTCTATAGAAGGGGGAATGACGCTTGAATCCGTATACGACGTTCATCGCGCTCCTAGTGGGGAGTTTACTCTTATTTGTCGGCATCCGGACGAAGAAATGGCCAATCGTTGTCGTGGCCTTATTTCCGCTTGGACTCGTCGCATTTAACATGTTTTTACTTATCACCGGACGTTAGAAGACTGCTTGTCAGTCTTCTTTTTTATACATCGATTTTACGAAAAACGCGGTCGGGAGCAAGATTCCGATTGCCGCTTCGAGTAGGGCGAACAGACGGGCCGGCCCAACCGGCAGTAAGTCACCGAATCCAATTGATAGAAGCGTGACGCCGCTGAAATAGAGCAGATTTTGCCATGATGGCTCGACAGCGGTCATCGTCTCAAGTGACGTGACGAGAATGACCCCGTCCCACGACAACGCGTAATACACCAAGGCAAACCCGACCAACACGCCTAACAAGCTGATAAAAAGGTGGCTGAATAACCGGCCGTCAAATCCAGTCTGCCGGTACGTCTGTCGGCGGAAGAAGGTATATACGTTCAGTCCGACGAATAAGAGGGCAACCGTCAGTAAAATCGTATTCATCCTCATCTCTCCTTTTTTGCTAAGTCATACTAAGTTGTTTCCCTGAACAATTGACGTCAAACGGACCTGATTGCACCATGAAGGATTCTGCGACAAGGAGGTGTCCGTGTGCGACGCTTTAGGTTGACGAGTTTAGTGCTGCTTCTGCTGTTAGGTGGATGTGCCACGAAGAAACCATTTGATTTTGATAAAATCAGCTCGTATAAAATTTTTTACAACATTCCGACCGAGGCGATTATTGAGGATATGACCCGGTATGATCTCGTGATCATCGAACCGATTTGGTATACACCGGAACAGATTGAAGCGATTCGTTCGAACGGCACGAAAGTGCTCGGTTATATAAACGTGATGGAGGCGGACACGTGGAATCGGGAACTGATCGGTCAAATGAAACAAGATGATTTTTTCTATCGGGACGGAGAGCGGATTTATTTTCCGAAATGGGATTCTTATTTGACGGATATCAGTTCGGACCATTTTCGGAAGATTTTGATGCGCGAAATTCAAAAGCAAGTCATCAATAAACACTTGGACGGTATCTTTTTAGACACGGTTGGAGATATCGACGATGTACACCTCGACTATCCCGAAGACTTGACTGAACAATTGAACGGGTTAGAAGCATTTTTAAAAGCGATTAAACAGACTTACCCCGGGGTCCCGATTGTACAAAATTGGGGAATCGAAACGCTTGAACGAACGAGCGCTCCATACGTGGATGGGTTCATGTGGGAGGGGTTCAATTATTCGGAGATCACATCGGACTCTTGGTCGATGGACATGTTGGACCGGATGAATGTGATTCAAGAACAGTATGGGACTGCGGTACTTACCGTTTCGGACCAAGAGGAAGCCATTAGTCGAGACTTGGCGGAAGCGAACGGGTTCATCCATTATCATGAACCCACTTATTACGATACGTGGGATTTTCAGGAAGGAGATTAAGAAAATTAGCAGGGGAATTTGCTGCGAGCGCCAAATAAGTAAGCATGACATTCGTGTTATGAAGCTGTGACTAATCGTTGGGAGGGGATTATCATTCTATATGCTCAAGACCGCCCGTGGATTAAGTGGGCCGAAATTCTTGTCGTGTTTACTCTGTTGATTGGAATCGATTTAGCTTTCAATTTAGGGACGATTCAAAATGATTTGAACCTATTTTATGTAGCCGCCATCTTATTCGCGCTACGTTACGGAACAACCTTTGGATTGATTAGTTTCGCCGTCTTGCTGCTGTACAAAGTCCTCTACACCGGACTTGTCGGAGGCGATATCTTCTTACTGTTCTACGATACAAACTCACTTCTCACCCTTTTCTATTACTTCGCACTCACCGTCATCGTCGGCTTGTTTAGCACTTCATTTCGAGAGCGTTATGAAATCAGTCAGTTTCGCAACGAAGAACTGAAAGATGAAAACACGTATTTGAAAGAGACCGTCGATTTACTCAACACTTCGCAAACGACTCTTCGTCAAAAATTACTTCAATCGGAATACAGTTTAAATCAATTGTACGAACTAGCTGTCTCGCTTGACTTGCCACATCCTGAATTGATTCGTAGCGAGACGATTCGTCTGCTTAAAAAATATTTCTTGGCGAGCGACGTCGCCATCTATCATGTCGATCGATCGCAAAAGTCGATGCGTCTAATCATTCGCCAAGCCGAGAAGAAAGAGTTTCCACAAACAATTTTCTTAGATGAGGCGTCGAGTATGTTCAAACGTTTCTTCCAAGTCCAAGAAACGATGTTACGACAACTCGATGATGACGACACGGATCCGATGTTGCTCGCTCCGATTGTGATTGACGGAGAGACGCGTGAAGTTGTCGTCATTAAGCGTCTGCCGCTCCGGAAACTGACGACAGATGACCTCCACGTATTAAATATCCTGTTCTCATGGATTGGGACGCGAATCACAAACGCGCAAAACTTGATTCGTAAAGAGCAACACGAGAAGCTCTACCCGGGCACATCGTTCTATAAGAAAGAGGCGTTCATCGAGATAATGGCGCTTCAAGAGCAAAAGAAACTTCATCACGACCAACCGTTCATCGTACTCGAGTATGCGCTCGGTTATGAACCAGTCTCGCTCGAAAGTATTGAAGCGATCGTGCAGTCGTATTTGCGAGAGATTGATATTGTCGGTTATGACGAAGACGAGAACAAGCTCTTGCTGCTACTCCCAGGAACGAGTGAGGAGAACCGTCAACGAATTTATGATCGGATCGAAGGGATTTTGATCCAGAAGGGAGTGTGAGTTCATGGAAGCCATCGACAGTTTAGTTTGGATTGGGCTCTATGTGATTCACGCAATCTTAGCGTTCGTTTTGTTAGTGGTGTTGAAGCGGAAAATGAAAGCGCTAGACTACGGGGTGGCAGTGGTCGCTTTATGCTTCGGCCTATTTTTACCTTTTGTCGCTGAAGTCGCAGTATATGCGATTTATCGCTTCGCAGAACGCTTTGATCGGAGCGGACTGATTGAAGATTACGATGAGTATATTGATTTTCGGGTCGTCAATTATGAGCAGATTCGGCACGATGCGAAAACGAGCTCTAGCCTGTTGCCGTTAGCCGATGCCATCAATTCAAAAGATCCCGCGATCCGCAAGCACTCGATTTTGACGCACGTCAACCAGTCCATCAATAACCAAGGGAAATACTTGCAGATGGGGCTTGAGAGCACGGACAGTGAAACGGTCCATTATGCGGCCGCGACGATGAACATTCTCATCAATCAGTATGAGCAGGAATTGAAATTGGCGAAGCGTGAATACGATTTAGGAAACCCGGAAACGATTCGCCGGCTAGCGACAATATACAAACGGATGGTTCACAGTGAACTGATCACGGAAGTCATGTTGAAAGACAAACGCGAGGCCTGGTTAAAAGAGATTTTGACAGCGAAGACACTGTATCCGCCGTCGCCATGGATTTATGAGGATTTAAACGAAGTCTACATCACATTAAAACGTCCGAGAGATCAGCTCGAAATTTTGAAGGAGTATGTTCACCATTTCCCGGAACGCATCGAGGCCCACCTCATGCTCATCGACTTTTACTATGAACGGGAGCGGTGGACCGAGGTGAAGGCTGTCATGTTTATGATGCAAACACAATTTTCGTTAGACGATGTGCCGTATGAGCACCGACTGTTGTTTGAAGAATGGAGTGACTCGACATCATGGAAAAACGAACTATAATCTCATTCTCGCTCTTCATCGTGTTATTTCTCGTCGTCGTCGGTGCAATCCAATACTTGAGGATCCATTCCTTGCATACGTTGTTACCGAACGTTGCTGAACAACGAATGAATATCGACCAATTGCAAGGGGATGCTTCCGCTAAAACAGGAGAGCATCAACTTCAAGTTTACCTTGTCCGAGACGAAGGTGATTTGGCGGTCAATACGGCAGATAATTTATTGTATGGTTTGCGTTACGCCAAACTAGACGTTCGAGAAATTGATGCGGGTGCGGTCAGTTCGATCACGCCGTCTCCCTACAGCATCATCGTATTTACAGGAGAACAAACCGCGACATGGCCATTGCAAGAGACGAAACGGTTCGTCGAACAAGGAGGCAATGTCGTGTTCGCCAACCGTTTCAAAGACCCCGCTTGGAATGAAGTGACAGGTATCGAAGAAATCGGTGAATTCGTTCCAGACGTTTACGGTCTGAACTTCGAAGAAACGGTTTTCCCGGGTTATGTCGACTTGAATCCACCGGACGATCTGTTCGTCCATAGTGTCGTCGACTTCGCAATTGCAGACGAAGCGAACGTTTTGCTGTCAGCGGAAGGGTTTCCCGTCCTTTGGGAATATGAGGTCGGTGATGGGAACGTTCTGTACTGGAATACAACGATCACCGATCAAAAGATGATTCGCGGACTGTTCGTCCAAACGCTCGGAACGTTACCGCCTGCGTTCGTGGGTGCCCAAGCGGCGATTAAGCTCATGTATATCGATGACTTTCCGGCTCCAGTCATGGACGGCAAGATGAAAGATGTCTCGGCGACACCACTCGATAAATCGGTCAAAGACTTCTTTGCCGAAGATTGGTGGAAAGACATGGTCGACATGGCTCAAGATGACGACGTCATTTACACGGGCGCGATGATCGGGACGTACGAAGAAGAGATGGAACTGCTAGATGAAAAATTGATTAAACGTGGCGAGTTCCCGATGCTCTATTTCGGTCGAAAACTATTGGCGCAGGGTGGTGAAATCGGGTTGCACGGATATAACCACCAATCGCTTGTCACGGCCGATGAACCGATCGATCCGACGTACGGATATATTCCGTGGAAAGACAAGGACGAGATGAAGCGTTCGTTGCTGCAGGCAGAGTCGGTATTTGCTAACTATTTCCCGGCAGAACAACTCAAATCATACGTCCCACCTTCGAATGCACTCAATCGCACCGGTGTCGACGCGATTGCTGAGGCGTTGCCTGAACTGCGGACGATTGCGTCACTCTATACCGGTGACCCGGAAAATGGTGATTTTGTCCAAGAGTTCGAATTTGATACGACACATACCGGAATCTATCATTTCCCGCGTATCACGAGTGACTACGGGGAAGAAAGAGGTTCGATCTTCCAAATGGTCGATGCGATCGCTAACTTTGGGGTGTTTTCACACTTTATCCACCCGGATGACGTCATCGACCCAGACCGTGCTTTCGGTCGCGACTGGGATACGATGTTCGCCAGTTTGAAAAAAATCGTCGATGATGTCAACGTCAGCTATCCCTATTTAGAGGCCTACACACAACACTATGCGACGGAAAAACTAATCACGTATCAAGAGGCAGACTTGAACGTCACGTTTGATGACGAGACCATTTACTTGACTGGGGACGGACTCGTCAATCCGTCACACTTCACCGTCCGTCTAAAAGTCGGCCAATCATTGGACACAGGCAAATTCGCATTCGGCACGGTCGAGCAGATGGAGGCGGACCGTCCACTCTATCTGGTCCAATTGACATCAGCGAACGCTGAAATCGCCATCAAGGGGGACCCGCAATGAAGATTGGGCTCGTGTTAGAAGGGAGTTACCCGTATGTGAGCGGAGGTGTCTCGAGTTGGACGCAGACGCTGATTGAAGCGATGCCGGAAGTCGAGTTTGAAATCATCTCGATTCAGCCATCGGTCAAGCGGCCAGAAGATATGAAATATGAGTTGCCGCAAAACGTGTCAGGGATCACGCACCTTTATTTAAGCGATATGGATAAAAAGGCGAAGGGTCGAATGAAGCTCGACGCCGAAGACGAGCGGAAAATTTCGGAATGGCTCATGTTGAAAAACCCGAACCGGCAAGCGCTTGGCATTCTCGGGAAACAAGTCCCATCAAGCCAAGCCTTCTTCTCAAGCGAGTTCTTTTGGAGAAACGTAAAATCGGCTTACGCAGAAGAAATGAACGGTGGCTCGTTCATCGATTATTTTTGGATGTGGCAGAGTATGTATATGCCGATCTTGCGTGTGTTGCATCAACCGTTACCAAAAGTCGATCTCGTCCACTCCATCTCGACAGGCTACGCCGGTGTCGTCGCATCTTACATGAAAGAGACGCAAGGTATCCCGTTCATTTTGACCGAACACGGCATCTACTCACGTGAACGCGAGGAAGAAATCCTTCAGTCCTATTGGATTCCGTCCCCTTACAAACCGAGATGGGTTCGCTTTTTCCATCACTTGTCACGCGAGGCGTATAACGCGGCCGACGAGATTATCACACTGTTTGAGCGGAATCGCGAATATCAAGAGTGGATTGGGGCGCCTAGCGAGAAGACGAAAATTATCGCCAACGGGATTGACGACCGTCATATCCACGCTACGCTTGAGCGAGCCGAGAATGATGTGTTCCAAATCGGGGCTATCGTCCGCCTCGTTCCGATTAAGGATTTGAAGACGATGATTTATTCCGCAAAAATCCTTCAAGAGCGCCATCGGCTGTTTAAACTGACGATCATGGGTCCGCTTGATGAGGACGAAGAGTACGCCGAAGAGTGTCGTCTACTGATTGAGCAGAGCGGGCTGACCGACTATGTCGAACTAGTCGGGAAAGTGAACGTACAAGACTGGTTGCCGAAATTTGATTTGTTGTTGCTGACGAGCATATCGGAAGGGCAACCGCTCGCCATTTTAGAAGGGATGGCGGCTGGCATCCCTTGGGTGGCGACCGATGTCGGGGCTTGTTCGGAACTACTTTACGGACGCGCTGACGATCCGTTCGGTCCGGCCGGCTTCATCGTTCCTCCGGTCCATCCGGAAGCCATCGCTGACAAAGTCGAATGGATGATGGATTATCCGCGCGAACGGATGCGCTTCGGTAAAAACGGCCGCGAGCGTGTCCGTCAGTATTATCGATTGCAACAGTTCGTCGACCGCTATAAAGCCATCTATGAAGCGAGGAGGGAACAGTATGGCGGGCATCGGGTTTAAGTTACAAAAGTTGTTTCAAGAAGACTATTACTCTTCAAGACTGAAGGCGTACACGTTTTCCGGGCTCGTCACATCAGGCCCTTGGCTGATCGTCATCCTCGTTGTCGGTACGATTCAATGGTTGGCGTTTCAGATGCCGATGTTGTCACTCGAGGAACGGACGCTGTTTATGCTATCCGTGTCTTACGCGTTCATTTTCTCGCAAATTCTATTTAGTTTTCAGCAGCTCGTCGTCACGCGATACGTGGCCGATTTATTTTATGAAAAGAAAGCCCATGAGATCTTTCCTGTCTTCACCGGCATGTTAAAAGTGACGATTCTCGCTGCCGTCGTCATGTATAGCGTGTTTTGGCTGATTTCACCGCTCGGTTTAGCCTATAAGCTCGTCCTGTTCGTCTTATTCATGACCATCAACGTTATCTGGGTCATGTTCTTGTTCTTGAGCGCCGCCAAATTTTATCAAGCGGTCGCTTACAGCTTCTTGCTAGGCGGGGTTATTTCAGTCGCGAGCGTCTATTTGATCAGTCGTCTCATGGTCAACCCATCGAGCCTCGAACTTCTGTTTGGCTTTACCGTTGGGATGGTCGTGACGCTGTTCGGGCTATTCTTCGCGATGCTCCGAACGTTCCCGCTCAGGTATGCGACGCGAGAATTTTCATACTTCCGGTACTTTGATAAGTATCCGGACTTGTTCGCCATCGGTGTGTTATACGTGCTTGGGATCTGGGTGACCAACTTCATCATCTGGTTTGGTGAAGGGCGCATGGTGATTGCCGATTCGTTCGTGTTCAATCCGTATTATGACACGGCCGTGTTCTGGTCGTACTTGACGATCATCCCGACCCAGCTCTTGTTCGTCGTCGCTGTCGAGACAAGGTTTTACGAGCGCTACCGAACGTTTTACGGCTTGATCAATTATGGCGGGGCGTTACACCAAATTGAGAAAGCGAAGCAGACGATGACGACGGTGTTGAAAAATGAATTGATCCGACTTGGGCGAAGTCAAGGTGTTGTCACCTTGTTCGCGATCCTGATGGCGGGTGTGTTCGTCGGGTGGATCGGTGTCCCGGAAGAAGTCGGCCAGATTTTCCGGATGACGACGCTCGCCGCGTTCGCGAACGCGATGATTCTCGTACTGACGCTGCTCTTGCTGTATTTTGAGGACCGGCGTGGGGCGTTGTTCGTCAGCCTCTCGTTCTTCATACTGAACGCCTTGTTCACGTTGTCGTTACTATCGCGCGGGATCGATTGGTATGGGGTCGGCTTTGCTGTCAGCACGACGATCACGTTCTTTATCGCAGGACTGCGCTTGATTTATTTTATGGGGAAGGTCGATTATTACGTGTTTGCGGCCTCGAACCGTCGTAAGCTCGGGACAGAACGGTTCTCGCATTTTGGGACCGCGCTCAACCGTCGCTTCTCGCGTTAAAGAGTTTGCATTTTTCAAAAAGATTGATATGATGTGGTCGAAGATGACCAAATTTCATAATGTTTGCCACTAGGGGAGTCGCTTGACGCGGCTGAGATGGACGAGGTCCAGACCCTTTGAACCTGATCTAGTTCACGCTAGCGGAGGGAAGTGGGCGAAACGTCCTGTCTCACACTCTTTGTGTATGGCCGACGCCGCTTCCGTTATGGGAGGCGGCGTCTTTTTTATGCAAAGGAGGAGAATACGATGACGTTTACCGCACATATCCGCCAAGAGGCCGACGCCTTGTTTGAGGCGAGTTTCCACCATCCGTTCGTCCGCGCGCTCGGAGACGGGACGCTCGACGAGGCGAAGTTTCGGCATTACGTGATGCAAGACTCGTACTACTTGAATCAATTTTCGAAAGTTCAGGCTAAAGGGGTGACTCTTGCCCCGACGATGGAACTTGCGAGCCGTTTTTTGACGCACGCCAGCTCGATGCGGTCGGATCAGACTTTATCATCTCGGCGCGTAAGACTGGGTTGCTGTTCAATCATGAGTTGATTGATGTCGTGGCTAGTGCGATCGAGCAGCATCGTTTTCAAAATATCGTCGTCGATCCGGTCATGATCGCTAACAGCGGAGCACGCGAACGGACGGACGGTTATGGAAGCGGCACTAACGGCAAAACAGTTCATCCATATTGCCATCGCCCACGGATTACAGATCGGCAGCGGGCATGGACTGACAAATCATTGGGCGTACAACAAGCACCCGAAGGAGGTGGTTTCCATTGAATCCATCGCCTATCGTTGAGCGATTAAAGCTCTACTTCATCTGCGGCACGGCAGATACGTTTGATCTCGTTCAGACGGTCGAAACGGCGCTTCAATGCGGCGTGACATGTTTTCAATTTCGCGAAAAAGGTAAAGAGCCACTGTATGGGGATAAAAAAGAAGCGATGGCACGAACGTTGCATCCACTTTGTCGACAGTACCGTGTCCCGTTCATCGTCAACGATGACGTCGAGCTGGCAATCAAACTCGATGCGGACGGAGTTCATGTCGGACAAGAAGATGCGACAGCCGAAGTCGTTCGTCGGCGAATCGATTCAAAGAAGTGTCTCGGTGTCTCGGTCCACTCGCTCGAGCAAGCCGCAACGGCTTCGAGATATGCCGATTATGTCGGAATTGGGCCGATTCATCCGACTGTGTCGAAACAAGACGCGGCCGAAGTGAACGGAACGGTGCCCATTCGGCAAGTGCGAGCCCGGTTTCAGCATTTGCCAATCGTGGGGATCGGTGGAATCATGCCTGAACACGTCGAAGCGATTCGGCGTGACGGGGCTGACGGCGTAGCTGTCATCTCGGCCATTGCTTCTGCACCGGACGTGGCCATGGCCACACGGCGTTTCGCTTGTCTCTGAATTTTATTTGAGGAGGAAGACAGATGAACGTATTTGTAATTGGAGCGAATGGACAGATTGGAAAGCAACTCGTAGAACGATTGAAGCAGGATGGGAAGCACGAAGTCACCGCGATGGTACGGAAACAAGAGCAGCTAGACGAGTTCAAAGCGAACGGCTATCAGGCGGTTCTCGGAGACTTAGAAGGTGATGTCGAGACGTTGAAGCAAGCGATGAGCGGCATGGACGCAGTCGTGTTTGCGGCCGGTTCGGGCGGCAGCACGGGAGCCGACAAAACGTTACTTATCGACCTAGACGGTGCAGCCAAAAGCGTCGAGGCGGCCCAAGCGAACGGTAACATCAAGCACTTCGTGATGCTCAGTGCCTTGAAAGCGGAAGACCGCTCGGCATGGCCTGATTCGATGAAGCCATACTACGTGGCGAAACATCATGCGGACCGTTTGCTCGAACAGAGTGGACTCGATTATACGATCGTCCGTCCAGGCGCGCTCACAGACGATGCCGGTACAGGCAAAGTGAACGTCGACAACGTGACGACGGGTGAGATTCCGCGGGCGGATGTCGCAGCGTTCTTGGCCCATGTCATCGGTCGACAAGAAGCGGCAAACAAAGCCATCGACTTGGTCAAAGGTGACACTGCAATCGAAGAAACGATATAAACCATGCGAGCGAGCGGATTCGAATCCGCTCGCTTTTTCGCGGTGATGTGACCGAGCGATGTACCAAATCAAGTAGCAAGGAAAAACGACTATGCGATTTGCGATGACGCGTTACAGAATTTGCGAACGAGAAAGCCCACTCCTTTAGTGGTGGGATGAACGTGAGCTTGATTTCGGGGTCCCGCTAGTCGGAACTTCAGAAATCTACAAGCAGAATCTTATTCCAAGAAAATGTATCACTAAAACAAACAAAGTGATACCATAAACGTATGAACAACTACAGAAGAACCAAAACCACCGTGTCGATGATCCGTTATCATTTCGTGTTCTGCCCGAGGTATCGCCGAAAACTATTTGATGACGATTTGTTCGAGCGACGATTCAAAGAGATCGTCCGTGATGTCTGCGAAGAGCTCGACATTCGACTCATCGCCATCGCGTGTGATCGGGACCACACGCATCTATTCTTGTCGGCGTTGCCATCCATCAGCCCGTCTGACATCATGGCGCGTATCAAAGGCGTCTCGTCGAAGCGGCTAAGGGAGGAGTTTCCGCATCTCACACATCTCACGAGCCTCTGGACGAGATTTTTCTTCGTCTCGACGGCGGGAAACGTCTCCAGTGAGACCATCAAACGTTATGTCGAGGAACAAAAGACAAGGGGGTGACACCGTGTCACAGGCATTGACCGTGAACATCAAACTTCATCCGACAAAAGCGCAACAGTCGATCTTAGAGCGGATGATGGACACCTATATCCGCACGACAAACCAGCTCGTCTCGGACATGGTGCAGGCTCGAGAAAGCCTAAAACTGACGAGCAAAAACGTGAGTTCCGACCTGCCCAGCGCCGTCAAGAACCAGGCCATCCAGGACGCGAAGAGCGTGTTCAGGAGGGCGAAGAAGAAGGATTTCCAAATCGTCCCTGTCCTCAAGAAACCGTACTGCACCTGGAACAACCAGAACTACTCGTTCGACTTCGAGTCGATCTCCTTCCCCATCATAATCGACGGCAAGGTCAAAAAGACGGCGATCCGCGCCGAGATAGTCGAACCGGACAACCGCCACGCCACGCTCCTCGCGCACAAGCTCGGGACGCTCCGCATCACGAAGAAATCGAACAAGTGGATGGCGCAGATCGCTGTCACGGTCCCCACGACGGAGAAGGGGGGCACCAACGTGCTCGGGGTGGACCTCGGCCTGAAAGTCCCCGCCGTCGCGTCCACAAGTTGTGACAAGGTGCGATTCTTCGGGAACGGGCGCGAGAACAAGTACATGAAACGCAAGTTCCGTGCGAAACGGAAAGAGCTCGGTCAAAAGAAGAAACTGAATGCGATCAAGAAACTGAACAACAAAGAGCAGCGCTGGATGAAAGACAAAGATCACAAGGTCAGTCGTGAGATCGTCGGCTTCGCGAAAGAGAATCATATTTCTGTCATCCGCCTAGAAAAACTGGCGAACATCCGACAGACGGCAAGAACAAGCCGTAAACACAACAAGAACCTGCACACCTGGTCGTTCTATCGCTTGGCATTGTTCATCGAGTACAAGGCAAAGCTCGAAGGGATCAAGGTCGAATATGTCAATCCGGCCTACACCTCTCAAACCTGTCCTTCTTGTGGCGAACGAAGCAAAGCGAAAGACCGGACGTACGCCTGTCCGTGTGGATTCAAAAAACACAGAGATCTAGTCGGTGCGATGAACATCCGATACGCACCTGTGGTCGATGGTGACAGTCGGCCAGCCTGAGAACCTATAGGGTCTGTCTTAGGAGGGGTGATGGCACACCCTCATCTGAAGGCTTGGACAAAACAGAAATGGACTGCGTCCGCACGGGCACTTCAGAATCCCACTCATACCGAAGGGGTGAGCTTGCGGCTTTAGCCGTGGGAGTGTCAAACGGTCCGACATAACGGGAACGATAGTAGAGATGCGATTTCAAAAGGAGGAGATGGGATGTCAGAAAAACCATTAGTGACGATGCGGGCCGAGGGCGAAGCGACGAGCGTGAAGACGACGGTGCATGTGCGCGACCTAGAGCCGTTTATCGTCGATGAGCCGGAACGTCTCGGCGGGACCGATGCCGGACCGAATCCGCTCGAATATTTACTCGGAGCGCTATCATCGTGTACGACGATCACGATTGCCTATGTCGCGCAAGACCAGGACTTTAACTATGAAGGTGTGACGTTCGCGACGGAAGGGACGCTCGACCCGCGCGGCTTCCAAGGCGTCGAAGGGGTCCGGACTTATTTCGAGAACGTGCACGTCAACATCGTGCTTGACACGACCGAGTCGGATGAACGGATTGAGGCGCTGCAAAAAGGTGTCGAGGCCCGGTGTCCGATCCATAACTTGATGCATGCGGCCGACGTCGACATCACGGCGACATGGACCCGTAAATAACGAGAGGATGGGGGCAACCCATCCTTTTTTGTATGGAGCGACAGGGATTTTTCGTGTAGGACACGAACAGGAGTAAGACGTGAGACAGGAGGCGCAAATGGAAATTCGTCCTATGACAGAAAAAGACGCCCATGCGATCCAAGCGTGGACGTATGAGCCGCCATATGATTTTTATAACCAAGTAGCTTCGGCCGAAGGCATCAACGAGCTGATGACGTATTGCGCGGTCCATAATCAAGGGCTATATGGCTTTTTCTGCCTCGGCACATACGCCCAAGTCCCGAACGCGACGTATGACTATAGCGGGACGTACGTTGATATCGGGCTCGGGATGCATCCGGCGCGGACCGGACAAGGACGTGGTCGAGCGTTCGTCGAGACAGTGATGCGAGAAGCCGAGCGAGAAGGCAGACCACTCCGATTGACCGTGGCTGTGTTCAATCGACGAGCCATCTATTTGTATGGACAGCTCGGCTTTCAACAAGTCGCTTCGTTTGAAAAAGGGACGACCCGCTTTATTGTCATGGTCAAATGATCAACCGTACTGTTTCTGATGAGCCTTCTTACGTTTCAAGTAGTCCTCGTCAGCCCGAATCTCGTCCCACTGCACTTTAAAGATGCGTGCCGATTCGGCTTTCTCTTCGTCGATTTGGCGATCGTGAATAGCGCCGTCGTCTTTATACTTGCGGCCGCCTTTATAGTTCGCGTAACGACGGGCCCGGGTATGGCCCATCTGGATGAATTTCCGCGCCATGTCCATGCCGACGAAATCATCGTTTGCCCGATATGCTTCAAACAGCTCCATGATCTCATCGGCAGATTGGCGGGCGATGTCCGGTGTCTTAAAGCGCCAGTGCGGCAAAATCTCACTCTTGTAAGGTTCGACGAGCAACACACCTTGTTCACTGCGTCCGACGCGATAGAGCTCGGGGTGTTTTCGGAAATCGATCGTCTCAAAATCAAGATCATAATCAAACGGCATCGTCATCCCTCCTCTGTTCCGTTGTTCCCGGAACGGAGGCGAGGGAAACGAGCGAAGGAGTAGCTGACATGATTCTATTAGACACAGAACGGCTACGGCTCAGAGCGTTTCAGCTCGATGACGCCGAAGCGATGCATCGCTATGCGAAGAATAAGCGGGTCGGACCGATGGCGGGCTGGGCCCCGCACGAGTCCGTCGACGAGACGCGGGACGTCATCCGTATGTTCCAGCAAGATCAAGACGTCTGGGCGATCACGTTGAAAGCGACCGGCGAACTGATCGGCAGCATCGGTTTGCACGACCGACGCCCGGACCCGGATATCCAACACGACAACCAGCGTGAAATCGGCTACGTGCTCAGTCCGGATCATTGGGGGAGAGGCTACGTCCCGGAAGCGGTGCGTGAGCTGCTTCGTCACGGATTTGTCGACCTTGGTTTAGAACTGATCTGGTGCGGTTATTTTGACTTCAATGACCGGTCGCGTCGTGTCGTCGAGAAGTGCGGTTTCACGTATGCGTTCACGACGACGCAAGAGCTGACTCGGTTGGACGGACGGACCGTTCGAAGTTTAGTCTATGTCATCACGCGTGATGATTATGACAACCGCTCATCTCTTAACTAAGGGAGCAGAAAAACGTCAAAAGATTTCGAGTAGAGGCGCGTCGTCCCTGGTGGATAGACGCGCCTCTATTGTTAATTATTAGCTAGGAAAAATCGAAGTTTTTAAATTTCTTAAAAAATAGTTGATATGTAACCGGTTACACATTATGCTTGTTTTGTAAGCGTTACCAAAGAAGGAGGGGCGAGATGGCGACAATCAAACAAGTGGCCAAACGAGCGAACGTTTCTGTCGCGACCGTGTCCCGTGTCATGAACAATAACGGATACGTAAGTGCAGAAGCGCGGGAAGCCGTCGAGCGGGCCATCGCCGAACTTGACTATGCCCCGAACCGAGTCGCGCGTTCATTATTTAAAAAGACATCGGGCTTGATCGGCTTGATCATGCCGGACATTACAAATCCGTTCTTTCCACAGTTGGCCCGAGCGATTGAAGACGTGGCCAACCAGCATGGCTATCAGGTCGTACTTTGCAACACAGATGAGCAACTTTCAAAAGAGCAGACGTATTTGGTCGCTCTTCAGACGATGCATGTTGATGGACTGATTATTACGACGAACCATTCGGATAACCCGAACTATGAAAAGTTAGAACTACCGATGGTGGCGTTAGATCGTATCGTCAAGCCGGGGATTGATGCAGTCATCTCGAACGGGTATGAAGGTGGACGCCTCGCAGCGGAGACGCTGTTGAGCTGTGGGGCAACAAAGCTTGCTCATATCGCTGGGCCTAAGCACCTCCTAACGGTAAGGCGACGGACAGATGGTTTTCTCGACGTGGCGGGTGACCGGCTCGTCGGGATGACACATTCTAGTTTCGCATTCAAAGAGGCACTCACAGCGGCACAAACATTATTTGACGAGTATTGGCCGTTCGACGGCGTGTTTGCCGCCAATGACGTCATCGCCGCCGCAGTCTTGCAGGAAGCGGTGCGTCGCAACGTCCGGGTGCCTGAAGACTTACAAGTCATCGGGTATGATGGCATCGAATTAGGTGAGATGACGTCTCCGCCACTCACGACGATTGCTCAACCGATCTATGAGATGGGGCGACGAGCGACCGAGCGGCTTCTTGATTTGATTGAAAAGAAAGAGACCGCTACAAAAGAAATTTTATTGCCTGTCACACTGACAGAGCGACAGACGACGAAACGAAAGGGGCATGACGCATGAACCGAATTGTTGTCATCGGGAGTGTATCTATGGATTTGGTTGTCACGACAAATAAACGTCCGCAGGCTGGAGAGACTGTCATCGGGAATACATTTCAGACGGTACCCGGTGGAAAAGGCGCCAACCAAGCAGTGGCTGCCGCTCGACTAGGTGGTCAGGTCGAGATGGTCGGTTGTATCGGATCCGATGAATTTGGGAATATAATCCGTCAAAACTTTGAACAGAACCAGGTTGGGACGCGTCATTTGCGAACGATTGGCGAAGAAGTGACAGGGACGGCGCATATCGTATTAGCAGACGGCGATAACTCAATCGTCGTCGTTCAATCCGCGAACAAGCATGTACGCTTCACCGACGTGGAGTTGGAGCAACTGCTTGATGATCAGACGCTTGTCTTGTTGCAACTAGAAATTCCGATTGAAACCGTCGAACAAGTGAGTACGTACTGTCATCAGCGAAATATTCCAGTCCTGTTAAATCCGGCGCCGTCTCAAGCGCTCACGAGTGAGTTACTTGAAAAGGTGACTTACGTGACGCCGAACGAGCACGAATGCCGCGATCTATTCGGCGACTTGCCGATTGAAGACGTATTGCGCCGTTACCCAAACAAATTGATTGTGACAGAAGGAGTAAGAGGTGTTCGTTTCTTCGACGGGAAGACGATTCAACATATCCCAGCCATCCGGGCGAATGTCGTCGATACGACCGGAGCGGGAGATACATTCAATGGCGCTCTCGCAGTTTCCCTCGTGGAAGGAAACAATTTAGAAGAAGCCGCGCGTTTTGCCGTCGTAGCTTCGGGCATGAGCGTGGAAGGGTTCGGGGCTCAAGGCGGGATGCCGAACCGAGCCGACGTGATGAGACGATTGGAGCGAGTGTGATGAAAAAACATGGGATTCTCAATAGTCATTTGGCAAAAGTCTTTGCTGACCTGGGACATACGGATACAGTCGTCATCGCCGATTGCGGACTGCCGATCCCGAAAGGAGTAAAACGGGTCGATTTAGCGCTCCGTCTCGGCGAGCCGTCATTTCTTGATGTGTTGAATGCGGTTGAGGCTGACATGGTCATCGAACAGATTACGGTGGCGGACGAAGTGTTCACCGAGAACGAGCCGATTGCTAAAGCGTTGACTGAACGATTCGAAACGGTCAAGACGTGCTCGCATGAAGCGTTCAAGCGCGAAGTCGAGCAGGCGAAAGTCGTCATTCGTACAGGTGAAGCGACACCGTATGCGAACGTCATTTTACACGCCGGCGTTTTATTTTAAGGAGGGGTTCGATGCACATCCAGTTGAAACGCATCCATAAGTCATTCGGTCCGGTGAGTGTATTGAGAGGTGTGGACTTTGAACTGTTACCTGGTGAAATTCACGCGTTGATGGGTGAGAACGGGGCCGGGAAATCGACGCTCATGAAAGTGATGACCGGTCTTCACGCGCAAGACGAAGGGGATGTCCAAATCGATGGTGCCGTGCGGCAGTTCAAACATCCGAAAGAAGCAGAACGAGCCGGCATCGCCTTCATCCATCAAGAGTTGAATATTTTGCCGGAATTGACGGTGATGGAAAACTTGTTCCTCGGTCGGGAGTTGACCGGTCCGTTCGGTGTCATCAAGCAACAAGAGATGAAGCGCCGCGCCCGGGAATATTTGGCGGAGCTGAACGTATTCATGGAAGTCGATGAGCTCGCTAAAAACTTATCCGTCGGTCAACAACAGATGATTGAGATCGCGAAAGCACTCATGACAGACGCGAAAGTCATCGTTATGGACGAACCGACGGCCGCCTTGACCGACCGTGAGATTCGGGCGTTGTTCTCGGTTTCGCGTGCACTGTGTGACCAAGGCGTGTCCATCATTTATATTTCCCATCGGATGGAAGAGATTTTTGAACTGTGTGACCGCATCACCGTTCTCCGGGATGGGGTGTCGATCGGGACCCATCCAATCGCCGAGACGTCATTTGAAGAAATCGTCAAAGAGATGGTCGGACGCGAGATCGGGGAACGTTATCCGGACCGGACCGCCACGATTGGCGACGTCGTCCTCGCAGTTGATGGTTTGATAGGTAACCGGTTCCACAACGTCTCGTTCAATGTACGGGCGGGTGAAATCGTCGGTTTCTCAGGATTGATGGGAGCCGGTCGGACCGAGGTGATGCGCGCCTTGTTCGGCGCCGATCGAACAAAAGGCGGTGTCGTCAAACTGAATGGAAAAGAAATAAGAATCAAACGGCCGGCTGATGCGATTCGTCACGGTATCGCTTTTTTGACAGAGGACCGAAAAGGCGAAGGGTTGCTCCTCGACTTCTCGTTACGAGAAAACTTGTCGCTACCAACGCTCGATAAACGGGCGAAAGGCACAATTATCTCGAGACAAGACGAGGAGCGCTTCGCGGACGGTTATTTGAAGAAGCTGCGTGTCAAACATCATTCGATGGAACAAAAAGTGAAGTCGCTTTCTGGCGGGAATCAACAAAAAGTCGTTCTAGGCAAGTGGCTTGGTGTCGAACCAGATGTGTTAATCCTTGACGAACCGACACGAGGAGTCGATGTCGGGGCGAAAAAAGAAATTTACACGATTATGAGCGAACTGGCAGAGGCAGGTGTCGCAATCATCATGGTATCTTCGGATTTACCCGAGGTGCTCGGGATGAGTGATCGGATCGTCGTCATGCGAGAAGGCGTCGTCACAGGGACGTTAGCAAAAGACGAGGCGACGCAAGAAAAAGTCATGACATATGCGACAGGAGGACAATGATATGGAATTGAAAGCAACGGCTGCGCTGCAGTGACCACAAAAGCTCGGATGGGGGCAAAAACTCGGTCCACTGTTCGGATTACTTGCCATCATCGTTGTGGTGACGGCTCTCGAACCAGGATTTCTCTCGTTGAACAACATCTTTAACGTCTTGCGGCAAGTTTCCATCAACGCCTTGATTGCGTTCGGGATGACGTTCGTCATTTTGACCGGAGGAATTGATTTATCAGTCGGGTCGATTCTCGCCCTCTCTTCGGCGTTTGTCGCCGGGATGATGGTCGACGGCCAACACGCTGTCATGGCGATCGCGCTCGGATTGATTGCGGGTGCCGTGCTCGGTGCGTTTAACGGAGCCGTCATCACATACGGGAAAGTCGCGCCGTTCATTGCGACGCTGGCGACGATGACCATCTACCGAGGGCTGACGCTCGTATACACGGATGGCCGGCCAATCACAGGTTTAGGAGACTCGACTTGGTTTGAAATGTTAGGGCGCGGCTACTTATGGATCATTCCGGTGCCGGCGGTCACGATGTTGATCGCGTTCGGCATACTCTACTTCATCTTGAAAAAAACGACGTTCGGCCGCCATACGTACGCGATTGGCGGTAATGAGGAAGCCTCTAAACTGATGGGGATTGGCGTCAACAAAGTCAAAGTGATGATTTACTCGTTGTCAGGCATGTTGGCAGCGTTAGCAGGAATCATTTTAACGTCACGTCTCAATTCGGCTCAGCCGACAGCAGGTACTTCATACGAGCTTGATGCGATTGCGGCTGTTGTTCTCGGGGGAACGAGTCTTGCGGGCGGTCGCGGATGGATTGTTGGGACATTGATTGGCGCTCTAATTATCGGCACGTTGAATAACGGCTTGAATCTTCTCGGCGTCTCGTCATTTTTCCAGCTTGTCGTAAAAGGGGCCGTGATCTTATTTGCGGTATTGCTCGATCGCAAACAAAACGCTTAATCATCGAAAGGGGAAACGAAAGATGAAAAAATGGACAGCTTGGCTACTCGTATTGACAATGGTCATGATGGCGGCTTGTTCGACGGAACAACCAGGAACAAGTTCGGAACAAGAACCAAAAGATGGGGACTTTAAGATCGGACTCTCCATCTCTACATTGAACAACCCGTTCTTCGTCGCCTTGAAAGATGGAGCTGAAGAAGAGGCGAAGCAACTCGATGCGACACTCACTGTGGCGGACGCACAAAACGATGCGGCGAAACAAGTGAGTGACGTCGAAGATATGATTCAAAAAGGCATGGATTTGATTTTGATTAACCCGACAGATTCTGAAGCAGTCGGAGCCGCTGTTCAAAGCGCGAACGATGCCGGTATCCCTGTCATCACGGTTGACCGGAACGCAGAATCGGGAGAAGTCGTCGCCCACGTCGCGTCAGACAACGTCGCCGGCGGGAAGCTCGCTGGTGAATACATGGTTGAACTTGTCGGGGAAGGCGGGAAAGTTGTTGAATTAGAAGGTATTCCAGGAGCATCGGCAACACGCGATCGCGGTCAAGGCTTCAACGAGGCAATCGATGGAAAACTCGACGTCGTGGCCAAGCAATCGGCAAACTTTGACCGGGCCCAAGGCTTAACGGTCATGGAAAACATTCTCCAAGACAATAAAGATATCGTCGCGGTGTTCGCGCACAATGACGAAATGGCGCTCGGTGCAGTCCAAGCATTGAGCAGCGCCGGATTGAGCGACGTCAAAGTCATCGGTTTCGATGCGACGGATGACGCGGTCAAAGCTGTCGAAGACGGAACGATGGCCGCAACGGTGGCACAAAAACCGACAGAGATCGGAAAACTCGGTGTCGAAGCAGCCGTCAACTACTTGAAAGGTGAGACCGTGGAAGAAAATATTCCGGTCGACCTCGAGTTGATCAAATAATGAGAACAGCCGGCGTATCTTAGATGCGCCGGCTGTTTTTTATGCGTGCTCGATTGGACGGAGCGCTTGAACGACTTCGTCTCTGATCGTGACACCGCTCGCTTCGAGTTCGGCGATTTTGTCAGCGAACTGAGGCAGGTGAGCTTTATGGGCGATGAGTAGTTCATCAAGCACCCGTTTCGCGGTCTCGCCGCTCGGGATGAGCGGATTGATGATAAACGCTTGAAGAGCAAGTCCGTAATTCCCAGTCACAGCTGCTTCTTCGACGCACAGCTCCATGTTTTTCATGACTTGGAGCCACCCTTTTTCGGCTGGTGCGAGTGAGCCGAACGCGATCGGTTTCGCGCCGTTAGCACCGATATAGGCGGACACTTCGACGACGTCGTCCGGAGCAAGGTCAGGGACGGCCCCGTTGTTTTTCGTCGAGACGACGATGTGCGTGTTTTTATTCGCATAGATCGAGGCGATCGTCTCGCACGCCGCGTCCGAATAATGGGCGCCGCCCCGCTTCGACAGTTGCTCCGGCTTATGGTCGAGGTGCGGATCTTTATACAGTTCGAACAGCTCGGCTTCCGTCTGTTTCACTTGTTCGGCCCGTGTCCCGACAGCCGGATCTCGGTACTCTCCGAGCATATGGGCGAGCATCTCTTCGGCGCGATAATAGTAGCGATGGTAGCCGCACGGGATCATATTCATCTGATGCAACTGTTCTTTAAAGAACGGCATATCGTGAATATTGGCCGGAATCCCGGCATCCGCATCATACATCTTGTCGATAATGTCGCGCGTCACATCACGACCGGTCACGTCATGCACGCGGTGCCAGTGGAAGTGATTCAATCCGGCGAAAGAGTAAATCAAGTCTCCCGGTTTCTTGCCGATCAGTTCCGGTTCGGCCATCATCGCATTGACCGGGACGTTGCAAAGTCCGATGACTTTGTCCCAGTTCCCGTATCGGATGATGGCGTCTGTCACCATGCCGCTCGGATTCGTGAAGTTGATGAGCCAGGCGTTTGGACAGAGCTGTTTCATATCTTCGACGATGTCGAGAATGACAGGAATCGTCCGGAACGCCTTCAAGATGCCGCCGGCCCCATTCGTCTCTTGCCCGACCATGCCGTAGGAGAGCGGAATCCGTTCGTCTTTGATCCGAGCGTCGAGCAAGCCGACACGGAACTGCGTCGTCACGAAGTCGGCGTCTTGTAACGCTTCCCGGCGGTCGAGCGTCAAATGCACTTGGACGTCATATGGCGACGCGTCCCACATCCGCTGTGCCATCCGCCCGACAATGTCGAGTTTCTCTTTGCCGGCCTCGATATCGACGAGCCAAATCTCGCGAATCGGCAACTCCTCGTAACGCTTGATGAACCCTTCCATCAATTCTGGCGTGTAGCTGCTGCCGCCACCGATCGTGACGAGTTTGATTCCGGTTGTCATTTCAATCTCCTCCTCATATAGTTCACAAAAAATTGAGCGGTGTGTAAATGGAATTGACTGCTTGGTGTATTTCCTCATGTCCATTTCAGTATAGAATATAGAGAAATGAACACAATAGATTTACAGACAACTCCGAAAGCGTTTACAAAACAAAACAAAAAAAGAATTATTTTTGTGAATTTCATTCACGAGAGGAGACCAGATATGTTGTTGACCGAAAAGCTGAAACAAGATTTGTTCTCACCGTCGGAACGAGGCGTCATCGATTATTTATTTGAACAGCGGGAACACATCTCCAGCCAAACGATGAAACAGATTGCTGAGGCGACGTACACGCACCCATCGATACTAAGTCGAATCGCCGAAAAGCTCGAGTTCTCGGGTTGGGTCGATTTGAAGACTGTTTTTTTAGAGGAGATCGACTATTTGAACCGTCACTTCTCGACGATTGACGCCAACTATCCGTTTGTAGCCGAAGACGGATTGATGACGGTAGCGAATAAGGTGGCGGCGCTGAAGCAGATGACGATTGAAGACACGTTGTCGCTTCTCGACCATGAGGCGTTCGAGCAAGCCGTGACGATGTTACATGAGGCCCGGCATATTAAAGTCTTTTCAATCATTCATAACTTGCTGCTCTGCCACGACTTCAAGTCCAAAATGAATCGCATTGGCAAGCAAGTCACACTATGTGAGGTGGACGCCGAGTTCGAGGCAGCGAACTCAGATGAAGGGACGTGCGCGCTCCTGATCTCGTATACAGGGGAGAGTGATTATACGGTCGGCCTCATTCCTTATTTGAAGAGCCGCCGGGTGCCGGTGCTCGCCTTGACGAGCCTCGGCGAGAATGCGATTTCAAATCAGGCAGATTGCACGCTCCGTTTGACGACGCGCGAGCGGCTCTACTCCAAAATCGGAAGCTTCACTTCGAACGACTCGATTCACTGTCTGCTCGACCTCTTATACGCCGGCATATTCTCGAAAGACTACGATGAAAATTTGGCGTACAAAATTCAAATATCCAAGCGGTTCGACCACCGCAAGAGCTCGAGCGAGGTCATGCAAGAAGACTAAAGGCACCCCTTCACGCGAAGAGGTGCCTGTCGATCAGTCGAGCGAACGTAGGAGCGCGCGCACCGGACTACCATCGCCTTCCACAATCGGTAGCGGGACGGCGTTCAATTCGTAATCCCCGGGCGCGATCGCATCGAGGACGAGCCCTTCGAGGATGTGGACGCCGTTCCGCGCGAGCGCGTGGTGGGCGTCCATGTCTTTACTGTCGATGGCGTCGACCGATGGCAGGTCGAGACCGATCAAATAAATACCGAGCTGTCCCAACCGCTCGGCGAGGGATGGCGTCAGTTCCGGGATCTGGCTTGGAAATTCAGCTTTGTTCGGCCATCCGTCCGTCTTCAGGATGAGGCGCTCGACACCGGTCAAGTCGAATCCGTCCAAATCACTTGCTTCAATCTTTTGTCGCCCGGGCAAATGAATGACCCGGACCGGTCCGATGTAGAGCCCGGGGTCGAGGTCGATCACCCGCTTGCCGGCATCGTCGAAATGGAACGGGGCGTCAATATGTGTGCCTGTATGTAGACTCATCGTCACTTTGCCGACGTTGACGGAGCCGCTGTCCGCCATCGGCCAAGCGATCTCGTAGTTGAACGGGGTATCGCCCGGCCATGTCGTGATCGAGTCTTCGAGCGGCTGTGATACGTCAATCCATGGTGTCATCGTCATGTCTCCTCACAATTTTGTCCGGACGGTCCATAGTTCAGGGAAGAAACGGTGGTCGAGGACGCGGCGTAAGTAGTTCACGCCGGACGATCCACCCGTGCCCATTTTTTGACCGATGATCCGTTCGACCGTGCTCATATGGTTGAAGCGCCACATCTGTTGTTGGTTGCCGATGTCGAGCAACTTCTCTCCAAGTTCGTACAAGTCCCAATACGTGTTGACGTCCCGGTACACGGCGGCCCAAGCGTTCTCGACGCTCTCGTTCCACTCCCAGTCTTGCGTCACGTCCCGGTTGAGCACGTCCGCGTCGATATGCAGTCCGCGGCGGTGCATCTCATGGACGGTCACGTCATAGATGCTCGGTGCGTTCAGTGACGCCTCGAGGAGCGGATACAGTGCCTCGTCATGGGCATAGACACTGAGCGTCCGTGCGTTTTTAAAGCCGAGCGCGAATTCAATCTGGCGGTTCTGGTACGATTGGAAACCAGATGACGAGCCGAGCTCGTCACGGAACTCTAAGTATTCGGCCGGCGTGAGCGTCGCGAGGACGCTCCATGATTGGATGAGCTGTTGTTGGATTTTCGAGACGCGGGCGAGCATTTTGAACGAGCGTTCGAGCTCACCCGTTTCGATGGCTGTCACGGCCGCCGTCAACTCATGCAAGATCAACTTCATCCACAGCTCACTCGTCTGGTGGATGATGATGAACAGCATCTCGTCGTGGTGGTCCGACAGGCGATGTTGACTCGATAAGATCGGGTCGAGCTGTAAATAGTCGCCATACGACATGGCTTTTGAAAAGTCAGTTTGAATCGATTGCTCGACTTTATGTTCGATACGTTCACTCATCGTTAATCTCCTTAAGCCACGACTTCACGGACGTTCTCGAACGCCTCGTATTCTTTGTTGTCCATTATTTTTTTCAAGATCATGATGACGTCGTACACGTCGGTGAACGTGTTGTAGAGCGCGACCGGTGCGAGGCGGATGATGTTCGGCGCTCGGAAATCAGGAATGACGCGATGTTGTTTGAGCGCTTTACAGATACGAGCCGCTTCCGGATGCTCGAGGCTCAAGTGGGCACCGCGTCGTTTTTCATCGCGCGGGCTGCCGATGACGAAGCCGTGCGGTTCGAGCAGTTCATCGATCAATTCGGTCATATACGTCGTTAAAGCGAGCGACTTCTCACGAATCGCTTTCATGCCGACCTCGTTGAACATCTCGAGCGCGCCGAGTTGCGGCGCGAGGCTCATGACGTGTGGTGTCCCGATTTGGAACGCACCGGCATGCTCAGCCGGTGTCATCGTATGGTCCATGTCGAACTGCTTATCTTTTCTTGATCCGAACCAGCCGGCAAGACCTGGTGTCGTCCCGAAATGACGCTCGTGGACGAACAGCCCACCGACACTTCCCGGTCCGCCGTTCAAATGCTTATAGTTGCACCAGTAGGCGAAGTCGACGCCCCAAGCGTGAAACGCGTGCGGGATGGCACCGACCGAGTGGCATGCATCAAAGCCGATCAAAATATCGCGTTCGTGTGCGGCTTTGGCGAGTCGGGCCATGTCGAGAATTTGACCGCTCCGGTATAACACCGTCGGCAAGACGATGAGCGCGATGTCGTCAGTCATAGCGGCGATGATGTCATCCTCATTTAAATAACGGCCGTCACGGCTCGGCACTTGCACGAGATGCTCGGCCGGATCGAGATCGCGTAGCAGGAGTTGGCTTTGAAGTGCGTAAATGTCCGACGGGAACGTCAGCGCATCGGCGAGAATCTTCGTCCGCTTGCCGACCGGCTTAAAGAACGTCGCGGCGAGCTGGTGCAAGTTGACAGTCGTCGATCCGGTGACCATGACTTCGTCGGCACTCGCACCGATGAGCGGCGCGTTGAGTGCGGCCAGCTCTTCTGACAGGTTGAACCACGGATGGCGCCCCGACATCCAGCCGTCGATCCCGAGTTCTTTCCAATCACTGAGCGATTCGAGCAGCGTCTTCTCGGCTCGTTTCGATAACAGGCCGAGCGAATTCCCGTCCATGTAGATCCCGTCTTGCGGCAAGTAAAACTCTCCCCGGTAGCGTGCGAGTGAATCGCTTGCGTCTCGCGTCTCCGCATAACCGCGTGTGAAATCTTGAACCATACCATTTCCCCCTTTGACTATCGTGCCATGCTGACAAAAGCGTAGCAATCGGACGCATACGTGTCAACACGGACCGACGCATCGAGACAGCAATAGAGCCGCCATGAAATCGGCGGCTCAGACAAGCTCATTTGATTTTTTTGATGTTCTCTTGACGCAACAAGCTGAACAGCGTGTACACCATCAAGATTAGAATGATCGTGAACGGTAGCGCCGAGATCAAGGAAGCGGTCTGTAGCCCCTCGAGCCCGCTCGCGATGAGCAGGACAGCGGCGATGCCACCGAGCAAGATGCCCCAGACGATGCGGACGGAAAGCGGCGGGTTCAATCTTCCGTTCGTTGTCATGCTGCTGATGATATACGTCGCCGAGTCGGCCGACGTGATCAAGAACGTGAGAATCAATAAAATCGACAAGACAGACAGGATGAAACTGAACGGCAGTTCGGCAAACGTGACGAACAAGGCGCTCGTGACGTCGGCATCAACTGCCTGGGCGATCGATGTCCCTTCAAACAAGTCGAGATGAAGGGCGGTTCCTCCGAACACAGCGATCCACATGAGCGCGATGAACGGTGGTACGATGAGAACACCGACGATGAATTCGCGAATCGTACGGCCGCGTGAGACACGAGCGACGAACGCGCCGACGAATGGCGACCAGGCGATGGCCCATGCCCAGTAGAAGATCGTCCAGTCCCGTACCCATGTCCCTTGTTGATACGGTTGGAGACGGAGGCTATAGCGGATAAAGTTTTGCAAATAGTCGCCAAGCCCGAGCGTGAACGTCTCTAAGATGAAGATGGTCGGACCGGCGAAGAAGACGAACACCATCAACACGAGTGCCGTTCCGAGGTTGATGTTACTGAGCCATTTGATCCCGCGATCGAGCCCGGTCGTCGTCGACGTCAAGAACAAGACGGTCAATACGATGATGATGAGGACTTGGACGAGTGCCGTGTTCGGCAACCCGAAGACGCTATTCAGTCCGCCATTGATTTGCAGGACGCCGAGCCCGAGCGACGTCGCGACACCCATGACCGTCGCGATGACGGCAAAAATGTCGATTGTTTGGTTGAGCGGTTGTTTGTAAGGCCGTTCTTTGATGAGCGGGGATAAACTTGTCGAGATTCGTCCATCTGTGTTCCGGCGAAACTGGAAGTAGGCGATGATCAATCCGACGATGGCGAAGACGGACCATTGACTGACACCCCAGTGAAAGAACGAATAGGCCATGGCGAGTCGGGCTCCCTCGACTGTCAGTTCAGTCGTATCCGCATAGGGGGGCGTGATGAAGTGACTCATCGGTTCAGCGACGCCCCAAAAGACGAGCCCGACCCCGAACCCGGCCGAAAATAACATTCCGATCCAAGTGAAGAACGGGTATTGCGGGCGATCGCTGTCTGTCCCGAGACGAATCTTTCCGTACTTACTGAAAGCGAGGAAGATTAAGAAGAGGACGAAAAAGAAGACGGCGAGTAAGTAAAACCAACCGAACGACTGGGTCGTGAAGTTGAAGATACTGCCGGCGATGTCAGCAAATAATGTCGGGCGAATCGCGCCGAATAAGACGAGCAGGGCAATGATGCTCGTAGAGATGTAAAACACACGATTCAAACGCGGTTTTTCAGGTGAGATGTTCATAAAAAACTCCTTTCCGAACGGACAAATATTATTTGGAACTAATAATAAATTCCCTAATTTTGAAATCAGGAAACCGGAGTTTTCATTAACTGTGCAATCTGACAGTTGAGACTGAGCAAATCAGGGAATTAGAATGAAGATGAGCATGCTGAAAGGAGAGAATCAAATGAAATTGATTGCCATCGACTTAGACGGGACGTTATTGTCGCGCACCGGTGTCATCACGGAAGCGAACCAACAAGCAATCCGGCGACGCCAGGAGCGCGGTGATTTGGTCGCCATCTCGTCAGGACGCTCAATCCATGATATCGAGGAAATTTTGAAGCGGAGCGAGTTGACATGTCCGATCCTTTCCGGGAACGGGGCGATCGCATTTTATGAAAATGAACGCATTTACTATCACGCCCTTCCAAAACAAGTCGTTCAGGAGTTGTGGGACGTGGCGCATGAGCACGATACGTACGTCGAGTTTTATACGAACGCCGGTGTCAAAGTGTTGTTCACGGGTACCGACTTGTTAAAAGGCGAATTAGATGAGGTGTTACCGCACGACCAGTCGTTCACCCGAGAGTGGGGCGAGCGGGAGATCGAGATTCAAAATGAACAGTTCGGCCTGACGTACGTCGATACGATTGACGAGATTGATTTTGAAGCCGATGAAGTGTACAAAGTGTTCATCTATTCGTTCGATCGTCGTAAGTTGCATAAGCTACGGAAGCTGTACGAGCCGAGGACTGATATTTTGATCACGACGGCTGGATGGACGAAGATTGAAATGGGACATCCGAAGGCGAGTAAAGGCATGGCGCTGAAGCAGCTCGCCGAGCATCATCAGATCCCGCAAGCAGAGATCGTTGCGATCGGGGACAACTTGAATGACATCTCGATGTTCGAAGTGGCGGAGACGAGAATTGCGATGGGTAACGCGGTCGATCCGTTAAAAGACATCAGTACCCATATTACGAAAGACGTCGAGGCGGATGGAGTCGCGTATGCGCTGGATCGTTATGTATGAGCTGAAATTTTGAAGAAATGGTGAACTAGGGTTCGTCGCTGGGCAGAACGGCTATTGTATTAATGTAGTCCTCATTCAACGTGTTGAGCTGAAAGGGGGCAACGAATGAAACAAAGATTCAGTCGTTGTTTGGCCGAGGCCGGCTCGGTGAAACGAGAGACAGCATGTCAGAAAAATCGACCTGTGTGACCGTCCTTCATATCCGATCTGTCGTCCACCTTGCGTATGTTAAAACGGCAAGGGGCAGACAAACATGATGCTTTGGGGAAGCAGACGTCAACGGATATCGATTTTTCTGGAAACAGAGGTGAGCAGGACGAGGTTCGTGACAGATTTCATTTTTCACAGTCGAAGTGTCGGTAACATGCCAATCCGGAACCGTTTTTTGCTTCTGTGCCAGGCTATATCGACCTCTAGACGAACGTACGCTCAGAAATCATTGCGTGAATCGCGTCGATTTTCTAGCACGTATTTGACCAATCCGATGGGACGGTCGATCGAGATGTTTCTCGATCGGGTGAAAGTCCGCTTTTTTAGAAAATGCTCACCGTTAAGCGCCACACGTGTGGCGCTTTTTCTTAGGTGATGGGCGAAGGGGTGAATTTATGCCGAAATTGTACTGGCTCGGCACGTTCGTGAGCGGACTGCTGCTCATGTCAATCGGAGAGGCGAGCGCGGTGCCGCGCGTCGTCCCGTATTTTTTGATGGCGGTCGGTGTGACCGGCTTTTTAGTCCAATCCTGGTTCGAACAAAAACGACGCCGTTGACACGGCGTCGTTCGTCGTTAAATCGATTCAAGCAACTGATGGGGTAGCATATCGATGTCAGCTTGGAGCGCCTCGGCTTGTCGTTGCAGCGTCATCAGTTCCTCGACGTCGTTCGTGTCGTTCATTTGAGCGAGTAGACGCTGATGATCATCTTCGAGCTGGTTCAATCGTGCCTCGTCGGCCGCGGTATCGACGGGCCGTTGCGGTTTGGCTATTTTGGCTTTCGGTTGCGAGACGGGTTCAGCGATGTGAGGTTCAACCCGTTTTTCAAGCGCGTAGGCGACATTTCCCGGGAAACGGGTCATCGTCCCATCGAGCCAATACGTGATTGGGAACAGTTTGTTCAAGAAGTACCGGTCATGGGAAACGACGACGGTCGGCCCGATGAAGGGTCGACCGTCTTTTTAAAATCCGTGTTCATCCAATTTGTCCTGGTCGCGCTTCATCTCGAGTTCGAGCCGCTGGATTGCCAGCTTTTCTTGCTCGACTTTGAGACGAAGCTCCTCGATGCGGACTTTGCGCGTCTTGATGATCGTGTCCGCAACGATGGCGTTGACGGCGATGATCATGATGTAAAACAAGAAATTCATGCGAATTCTCATCCTCTCAGCGTCTGCCGAACAAGTCTGTGACCAGTTGTTGGGTGAGCAACGCCTCGCGTCCGTCCGTCAAAATCGGAGTGTCGTCGGTCAGCGCCGTGATGAAGTGGTCGATTGCTCCTTGGAAGCCGCGCTGCGTGAGCAACGTATCCCACGAACCAAACGTCTCGGTCGAATGCGTGCCGTGCTCGAAGCGATTGAGCGTCACCATTTCATCGACCGTCAAACGAAGTCCGTCCTTGATGGCGACGAGTCCTTCGTGATTGACGCCCGCCTTGCGATGCATCGACGTCGTATGCAGGCCGTTTTCATCTTGCCAGACGTGACGTGCGAAATGGAGTCCGTTCGATGCGGTCGTCTCGATCTGTCCCGTCACGAGCCGTAAGTCGCTTCCGGCAAAATAGCGGAGCGTATCGACGACGTGCAAGTAATCGTCGAGTAACGTGAACCGGTAATCGTGTCCGCGCAAGCCGTCTCCCCGGTGCTTGACGAAGTCGAGTGAGTGGAACGGGGCCGCTGCCTTCACTTGAGTATACATCGGGGCGAAGCGACGGTTAAAGCCGACCATCAGCTTGCGGTTCGTACGCTCTGCCGTTTCGACGAGCCGTTCCGCCTGTTCGACGGTTGCGGCGAGCGGCTTGTCGACGTACACGTCGACGCCTTGTGCGAGTAAGTAGGAAACGACCTCGTAATGCGTCTCGGTCGAACTATGGACGAACGCCGCATCGACAGACGAGGCGAGCGTATCGAGTCCCATGAACGATTCCATCCGATGAGCCCGACAGATTTCATCCCGTTTAGTCTGTGTCGGAGAGTAGGCGCCGACAAGTTCGAACGACGTGCTGTTCGTCAAGATGGGCAAGTACGCTTTTTGGGCGATGCCGCCGAGGCCGACGACACCGATTTTCGGTTTTCTCATATGTACCACTCCTTTCTCTCATCATAACGAAAAAAGAACCGGATGACACCTACGCTTCACGCGTAAAGTCATCCGATTCTATGTCAGAGACTGGCACTTAACACGATGTCGCCCTCAGGTGTTTGATTGCCCCGTTCAGGCTCTTTCGTGACGGCGACCGTGTCCCAATCTGTCGCTAACTCGGTCGAGTCGAGCGTATAGATGACGGTACCGTTGCCTTTATCGTCTGTGACGAACGCACCGGTCGGAATCGGAGATCCGTCCTTGAGCAACCAGACTTGATACACTTCGTTCGCCTCGAGCGGTGCGAGGCCGTTCGTCTGGACGATGAGTTGGCGATCGCCGTCTTGTTCGGCCAAGTAGGCGACCCCTTCTGATTCGCCTTCGAGTGGTACGGTATCGGTCAAGGTGATCGCGGTCGGCTCGTCTTGAGTCATTAACAGATAGCCGTTACCGACGAGTGAGAGGACGAGTGCGGCCGCGAGTGCGAGCGCTCCCCACGATGACTTCTGCTTCTTACGGGTTTTCGTGAACGGTGTGACGGGAGCCGGTTCGGCTTTAACGAGCTTCGGTTCAGTTGCGTCTTCGGCGAAGACGTTGTCGAGGATGCGAGCCTTCATGCCGCTCGGTGGTTCGGTCGGTTCAGAGAGGAACGCGACGCCTCCGACAAGTGCCTCGAGTTGTTCGAGTTCTTCTTGGCAAGTTTGACATGTTGCCAAATGTGCCTCGAAGCGAATCCGTTCGTCTTCCGTTAAATGTTGGTTGAAATAGTCGATCAATTGGTCACAGGCGTTCATCGTTCCACCTCCTTATCTATATCGTCATGGGATAGATGTTTTCGTAACTGTTTCAGCGCTAATCGAATCCTTCCTTTTACGGTACCGAGCGGGATGTCGCACGCGTCGGCAATCTTCTGCTGGCTGAGACCTTGGAAATACATGAGCCGGACGACTTTTTGTTGCTCGACCGGCAACTCGGCCATCGCCGTCTCGATTTGAGTCCGTTCTTCTTGCCACTCGACCTCGGTCTCGACAGAAGGGGACGGGGAAGGAATCGCTTCAGCATATGATTCATCGAGCTGTAAATCGGGTTTGCGTTTTCGAATCAAGTCGATCGTGACGTGTCGGCTCATCGTGAACAGCCACGATTTGAACTTGCCTTTCGACTCGTCGTACACACCGCCGCCGCGCCACAGCTTGATGAAGACTTCTTGCATCGCTTCTTCGGCGAGGTCGCGGTCTTTCGTCAGTTGCATGACGAACGCGTACAAGATTCGTTCGTAGCGGTCATATAGTGTTTCGAGCGCTTGCTTGTCTTTTTTCCTGACGCGCTCATACAATTCAATATCAGTCATGGCGTTCTCCTTTACTCATGAAGGGAGTCCCTTGTATTTATCTAACGGATAGAATCATCAAATGGATGCCTATTTGATTATGACTATTTTGTGAATGATCGTATGTATCCATCGTGTTCAACGTGAACACGTGGAAGTTGCATCCCCGATTTGACGGAAGAGTCGTAAATTCAAGTAGGTGAGCAATTGATGTGTCGCGTAGCTGAACAGCGCCGCCGTGACGAGTGTCATGACAAGCGCGGGCCCGTTTGACAGCGACTGATGCCAGAACGGATACGTCCGCACACCGGACAAAAAGGCGAAGACGAGGGCGAAACCAATCAGGATTCCGCTATACTGACAGTAGTACCGACTTAATCGATTTTTCATGTCGCTCATTCCTTTCGTCCTTTTACTATACGAGATGGGGTATGACGACACAAGGAGGATGACCATGAAACGATTTACGAACGAGGGGCGGACGCTCGTCTGTTTTGATTTCGACGAGACGTATTTCCCGCATGCGTGTACATCTGAACAGCTCGAGCAATTGCGGCGGCTCGAAGATTTTCTCGAGCAGCACTCCCATCGGTTGTCGACGATGTGGGTGACGGGGAGCTCGCTTGAGACGATTGCTGAGAAGGTGAGGCGGGCCGACATGCGCTACTTTCCACATCGGATCGCCTCGAGCCTCGGGACAGAGCTATACCATATTACAACTGCAGGAGAACTCGAGCTAGACTCGAACTTCCAGTCACTGTTCCCGTCTGATTTCTCTCGCCGTGTCGAACAGGTCGTCAACACGTTGGCTCACCATGCGCTCACGATTGAGCCGCAGACGAACATGGGGACGAACGCGTGGATGCACAACTATTATTACTTCGGTGAAGATGAAGTCGAGCTAGAGCGTATCCAAACGGCCGCTCGTGATTTTGGGATCGCCGTCAACGTCAGTCGTTGCAATCCGCTCGCCGGAGATCCCGTCGGGGCGTATGATATCGACTTCATCCCACGCGGAGCCGGGAAGACCGCCGCGGTCGATTACGTCTGTACCCGCTGTGCATTTCAAGTGGGCGAAGCGTATGCGTTCGGTGACAGTGGGAACGACTTGGCAATGTTGAAGCACGTCGGTAACGGATACGTCCTCGGCAACGGGACGAAGCAAGCCAAGTCTGAGCACGATCGTGTGACCGCGGGAAGTTATGCGGAAGGAATACTAGAGGTGTTGACGCGATTTGTGCAGGAGACACGGTCGCACTAGTCCACTTCATGCACTTTAAGCGAAACGGAGTGCCGATTGTTGCGCGCTCGCGAGCAAATGGGACCGAACCGTTCTCGTGGACAAATCAAACGAGACGTGACTGTGCCAAAGTTCGGTGAACACGGTCACGAGGGCGGCTTCCGCCAAGTCAGGGCGTGTCGTCAAACGCAGTGTAACGGCGTATAAGATTCGTTCGTAACGGTCGTATAGGAGTTCTAAAGCGAGGGCGTCTTTTTGTTGGATGCGTTCGTACAATTCGTGGTCGGTAATAAATGACATTGTAAACTCCTTTAGAGGGTCCAGTTCTCTCATGTTTTGGTCGCGGTGGTCAATCGGCTAAATAAGTAATGGTTATATTTCACTAATCACCGTGCCGTAAACGGTTACTTTGACCGCGGAGCACATTCAAAAACACCCGAAGAACCGTTTATGAACTGCTCCCCGTCAAGTAGACAGGGCAAATAATGAAAACCAGCCTAGGCGGCTTGAGACCTGTATTCGACAGGGCTCAAGCCGTTTAGTCGTTTCTGGAAACGATCGTGGTTGTAGAACGATAT